>VGIW01000040.1 GCA_016867715.1 Candidatus Eisenbacteria bacterium
CGAGGGCGCCTCCTCCGCGCGTCCCGCGGGATCGGCCGGCGGAGAAGGCGCGAAGGCGGACGGCGAAGCGGTCGAAGCGGACTTTGAGGTCGTGGACGAGGACGAAGGGAAGAAGAAGTAGGCGGGAACGGGCTCGCGGGCCGTGGAAACGAGAATGTCGAAGCGGGACTATTATGATGTCCTCGGCGTCGGGCGGGAGGCCTCCGAGGAGGAGATCAAGAAGGCCTACCGGAAGCTCGCGTTTCAGCATCATCCCGATCGGAACCAAGGAAACAAGGAAGCGGAGGAAAAGTTCAAGGAAGCGACCGAGGCGTACGAGATCCTTCGGGACAAGGAGAAGCGGAGCCGCTACGACCACCTCGGGCACGCGGGTCTCGAGGGGGCCTTCGGCGGCGCGCAAGGGGGCGGGTTCGGGGGCGGCTTCGACCTCCACGATGCGCTTCGCGCGTTCATGCGCGACTTCGGCGGGGCCGGCTTCGGCGACTGGTTCGGGTTCGGCGAGGAGCGGGGGTCGCGCGGCGGCTCTCGGCGCGGGCGCGATGTCCAAATCCGACTTCCGCTGTCGCTCGACGAGATCGCCTCAGGCACGGAGAAGAAGATCAAGGTCCGGCTCCGCGTGCGATGCGACACATGCGGGGGGAGCGGCGCGTCGGGCGGGGCAGGCGCGCGCGTCTGCCCGGAATGCCGCGGAACCGGCGAGCGGCGCGTCGTCCAACGCTCGTTCCTCGGACATCTCGTGAACGTGACCCCCTGCCCGATGTGCGCGGGAGAGGGGAGCGTCATCGAGTCGCCGTGCGGCGCCTGTCGCGGGGAAGGTCTCGTCGAGAGCCGAGAGACCGTCGCCGTCCGGATTCCGGCGGGGGTCGCCGCGGGAAACTACATACCGCTACGAGGCAAGGGGAACGCGGGGCCGCGCGGCGGACCCGCGGGGGATCTCGTCGTCGTGATCGAGGAGCTGCCGCACGAGACGTTCACGCGGCACGGCGACGACATTCTTTGCGACGTGTCGATCTCTTTCGGCCAGGCCGTTCTCGGCGACGCGATCGAGGTCCCTTCGCTCGACGGCCGCGTGAAGATGAACGTGCCTGCGGGGACGCCGTCGGGGAAGATCTTCCGCCTCCGCGGAAAGGGGATCCCCCACCTCAGGGGGAGCGCGCGCGGAGACGAGCTCGTCCGCGTGAACATCCACGTTCCGAAGAAGCCCTCTCGCGAGGAGAAGAACTTGCTCCGCGAGATGCGCGAGAAGGACCTTTTCCGGCCGGGAGAGTGACCATTCGAGATCGAGACGAACGCTCGCGATTCTTCTATGTTCTCCCCTCCGACCTCCGGAGGTCTTCGTTCCGTTTTCCGCCCGACGAGGAAGAGCACATCCTTCGCGTGCTCCGCTTGCGGACCGGAGCGGTCGTGACGGCGGTCGACGGCGAGGGATGGGGAGCGCATGCGCGGCTTCGCATGGAGGGCGCGCGCCTGGAGGCGGATGTGATCGAGCGGTTCCGCTCGCGCGCGGAGCCCCTCCTTCGGATTACCCTCGCGGCGGGCCTCCTCAAGGGCCAGGAGATGGATCGCGTGGTCGAACGGTGCGCCGAGATCGGCGTTGCCGTGTTTCAGCCGTTCGTCTCGGAAAGGAGCGTCCCCGGCGGCCCTCGGGTTCGGGAAGGGAAGAGGCTTGAGAGGTGGGAGCGCCTCGCGCGGAGCGGGATGAAGGTGGCGCGCGGGGCGGCGCTCATGAGCGTGCAGCCGGTCTCCGGTCTGGACGCGGTGATCGACGCCGTGCGCCTCCACGAGCGTTCGTTCGTGATGGAGCGGGAGGCGCCCCCGCTTCCCCGGGAGGTGCGGATCGGGACGGCGCTCGTCGTCGTAGGGCCGGAGGGCGGGCTCACGGCGGAGGAGAGGAAGTCGCTCCTCGTGGCAGGGGCGGAACCGGCCTCTCTCGGGCCGCGGAACCTCCGCGCGGGGACCGCTTCGCTGGCGGCGGCGGCTTTTCTCCTCGCGCCGCCCGATCCGTGGGAGGTCGGAGGCCCGGAAGTCGTTGAAAAAGTGAGCCCTGCGCCTTGACAGGCGGGGAATCTTCGCCTACATTGGTCTACGGTAAGCGGATTTTCGATGGGAGCGATTCGGTCTTCGATCGGTCGCTCATCCCGCCGCGGGGAGGGCGCGTGGGCCCGTGAACCGAGGCCGCCCCCCCGGTGGTCGGCGCCTGAAAGAACCAACCGCCCATTCCCTCCGCGGCCGCGACACCGCATCGCGCGCTTTGCTCGGACGGACTTGACGGGGGGCGATTCTTCTCACGTGAACCGACACGCACTTGATGTCCTCGAGTTCAATCGCATCGTCGAGCTCGTGCGGGGGAAGTGTCTCTCTCCGCTCGGTGCCGCTCGGACCGAAAGGATGGTTCCCTTCGTCTCCCCGGAGACGATGCGCGATCGGCACGCGCGCCTGCGGGAGGTCCTCGGGATCATCGACCGGAAGGGGACGATCCCCCTCGGAGGCGCGGTCGACCTCTCCGCGCCCCTCGCGCGGGCGACCGTGGAGGGTGCGATCCTCGAGCCTGCGGAGCTTCTTCAAGTGCTCCGGATGGCGCGCATGGCGGACGACGTGAAGCGCTTCTTCAGGGGTGAAGCGGAGCCCTCTCCGAAGCTCATGGCGATCGCTTCGGGCCTCGAGCCGTTGACCGCGATGCAAAAGGAGATCGCGCGTTGTCTCGACGAGGACGGGCGCGTCGTCGACCGGGCGAGCTCGGAGCTCGCCGCGATCCGGAGCGAGATCGAGTCGACGAGAGAAGAGGTGCGCGCGGTGCTCGAGCGCACGCTCCACTCGAGGCGGCTCCAGCGGTCGTTGCAGGAGCCGATCATCACGCTCCGAAACGGGCGGTATGTTCTCCCCGTGAAGGAAGAGGAGAGGCGCGCGATCGAGGGGATCGTCCACGACCACTCCGGGTCGGGCGCGACCGTGTTCATCGAGCCGATCGAGACGGTCGAGAAGAACAACCGGCTCGCCCGCCTCCATCGGGAAGAAGAGCGGGAGGTCCGGCGGATCCTCAGAAGCCTGACCGACCGCGTGAGGGACGAGGGGGGTGCGCTCGCGCGGAACGGCGAGATCCTCGCCCTTCTCGACTTCACGCAGGCGAAGGGGATGTTCGCAAGGGAGACGCGGTCGGTGATCCCGGAGTGCGCGTCCGGCGGGCGGATCCGCATTCGAAAGGGACGGCATCCGCTTCTGGAGAAGTCCCTCGTCGCTGCCGGACGGGGGGAGAGCCTGACTCCTTTAGATATCGAGTTTCCGGAAGGAGCGGCCACGATGGTCCTCACGGGCCCGAACGCGGGCGGGAAGACCGTGGCGCTCAAGACGATCGGTCTCTTCGCGCTGATGGCGCAAGCCGGTCTGGGCGTTCCCGCCGAGGAGGGGACGGAGCTTCCCTTTTTCGAGAAGATCTTCGCGGACATCGGCGACGAGCAGTCGATCGAGTCGAGCCTGTCGAGTTTCTCGGCGCGTCTTCGGCACATGGTGCGGATCCTCGAAGACGCGGGGCCCGGTTCGCTCGTCCTTCTCGACGAGCTCGGGAGCGGGACCGATCCGTCCGAGGGGGCCGCGCTCGCGATGAGCGTCCTCGAGGAGATTCACTCGAGGGGGGCCGTTTCGTTCGTCACGACCCATCTCGGATCGCTGAAGATCTTCGTGCACGAGCATCCGGGCATGGTGAACGCGTCGATGGCCTTCGATCGGGAGCGGTTGTGGCCGACCTACCGCCTCGAGGTTGGGTTCCCCGGAACGAGCCACGCGCTCGAGATCGCCGCCCGTCTCGGAATCCCCGAGGCGGTTGTCGAGCGCGCCCGTGGCTACTCGTCCGGAGCCGAGGGGGAGATCGACTCCCTCCTCGACGACTTGCGGGCGCGCGCCGCCCGCGCGGGTGAGCTCGAGCGGGCGCTTGCCGGCGAGAAGGAGCGGATCGCGGCCCTCTCCTCGCGTCTGGACGAGGAGGCGAGGGTTTTCGGCGAGGAGAAGCGCCGGTGGGAGAGCGCAAAGACCGCGGAAGCGAAGAGGGTTCTCGACGACGCGCGGGCTCTCGTCGAGCGCGTGGTCCGCGAGATCCGCGGAGGAGGCGCCGAAACGGACGCGGTGCGGCGCGCCCATCGCGCGCTCGAGGAGGAAAGGGAGCGGCTCGCGGCGCGGCTGCAGGATCTCGAGGCTCCCCGCCGCGTGCCCGAACCCGTCGAGGTGGGGCAAATGGTTCATGTGCGAAGCATGAACCGGGACGGACAGGTGGTCGCTCTCGCCAACCGCGAAGGGCGCGTGCTCGTCGAAACGGGGGGAATCCGGCTCGAAATCCCCGCATCCGACCTCGGGCCGCCCAAGGGGAAGACGAGGGCGAAGCCGCGCGGCGCGGGCCTGGAGAATCCCCCGAAGGACGCGGCGTACGAGCTCGATCTTCGAGGCCTTCGGATCGAGGAAGCGCGCACGGCACTCGATCGCTTTCTCGACCGAGCGGCGGTCTCGGGTCTCCCCTCGGTGCGGATCATTCACGGGATCGGGACGGGGAAGGTCCGGGCCGAGGTCGGGGCGGTGCTGGCGGAGGATCCCCGCGTGGAGTCCTTTAGGCTCGGTGAGAACGGCGGCTTCACCGTCGTGGAGATGGGGTAGCGATGGCGGATCGATCGGCGGACCTCGTCGAGGAAGTGCGCGCAGCGAACGACATCGTCGCCGTGATCGGGGGCTACGTGAGGCTCCGAAAGGCCGGGAGGAACTACAAGGGCCTTTGCCCGTTCCACAAGGAGAAGACCCCGTCGTTCCACGTGAGCCCGGAGAGGCAGACGTTTCACTGCTTCGGTTGCGGAAAGGGCGGAGACGTCTTTCGCTTTCTGATGGAGATCGACGGAGTTCGTTTCCCGGACGCGCTCCGCACCCTCGCCGAGCGGGCGGGCGTGCGCATTCCGGAGCGGACCGACTGGCGGGTGACCGAGAAGCGCGAGCGTTTGTACGCGGTTCTGGACGCGGCGGCGCGCTTCTATCGGACGTCCTTGAAGAGCCCCGCCGCGGCCGCGGCGAAGCGCTTCCTCGAGGAGCGCCGGCTCTCGGCGGAGACCGCGGAGCGGTTCGGCCTCGGCTACGCTCCCTCCGGGTGGAGGACGTTCCGCGAGCGAGCGCGCGCGGAAGGATTCACGGATGAAGAGTTGATCGATGCAGGGTTGCTCGTTCCGCGGCCGGAAGGGACCCCGTACGACCGGTTTCGAGACAGGCTCCTCTTCCCGATCCAGAACGTCGGGGGGCGCACGATCGGGTTCGGGGGGAGGATTCTCGGAGAGGGCGAGCCCAAGTATCTGAACTCGCCCGAAACGGAGCTCTTCCGCAAGGGAGAGGGCTTGTACGGCCTTTCGATCACGAGGAGCGACATCCGGCGCGAGGGGACCGCGGTGCTGGTCGAGGGGTACACTGATCTTCTGGCTCTTCACCAAGCCGGTTTCCGGAACGCAGTCGCGCCGCTCGGCACGGCGTTCACCCCCGCGCAGGCGCGCCTTCTCTCGAACTACACGGACAAGGTCGTGGTCCTGTTTGACGGAGACGAGGCCGGCTTGAAGGCGACGCTTCGCTCGCTCGCGACCCTCGCGGGAGAAGGGCTCTCCCCCGTGATTGCGGAGCTTCCGGCGGGGGACGACCCGGACGAGGTCATCCGTCGGGACGGGGCGGACGCCCTCAAGGAGCGGATCGCGCGGGCGGAACCGATCGTGCCGTTCCTGATCGACCGGGTTCATCGCGGGGATAGGGAAGCCGGGGTCCGCTCGCTCCTTGAGGTGCTCGTCCCGATGCGGGACGAGCTTCGAACGGCCCTTCTCATCCGTGAGGCGCACGAGCGGACCGGCGTGCCGGAGGAGGTTCTTCATCGCGAGGCGGCGCGTCTCCGGAAAGGCCTCGAGGCGGAGCGTCCGGAGGCGGTCCGAACGTCCCCAACCGCGTCGCGGCGACTGGTGGAAGCGGAGCGCGGAATCGCCTATCTTGGTTACCAGTTTCCGGATCTTGTCCCCGTGATCCGGAAAGCGATGGGCGCGTGCGTCGTGCAGGATCTCCCCGCTCGGCGATTGCTCGACGCCCTGTACGATTGCGCGGAGAAGGGGATCGATCCGAGCGAGTCAATTTTTACGCTTGAAGGAGTCGACGGCGACTTCGCACGCCTTCGCGTGGAGGCGGAGGCGGGCGATCCGCTGCAGCGTTTGCACGACTACATCGCCTGCTTGTGGGACGAGGAGATCAGCCGGCGGATCCGCCGGGTTCAGGATGAAATGAAGGACGCGGAAGAACGGAAGGACCTCGACGCGTGTTCCCGTCTCTTGGAGGAACGGGCGGCGCTTGCGAGGCGGAGGCATCGGATCGCGGCGTCCCTGCGCGAGGAAGACTGGGGCGCCCACTTCCGCTCGGCCGAAAGGAGTGAGTGACGGAGATGAAGAAGAAGACCTCCGAAGGGAAGCTGGCGCAGCTCAAAGAGCTGGGCCTCCGTCAGGGGTACATCACCCACGACCAAGTGAACGACCTCCTAGACGATGATGCCTCCTTGGAGGACATGGACGACCTCTATGCAGCTTTCGGCGAGATGAACATCGATGTCGTCGACTCGATAGAGGAGGGCCGGAAGCGAAAGGAGGCCCAGGTCGCCGCGAAGTTGAAGGTGAAAGAACCCGCGCCGTCCGCCTCCGCGGTCCGGTACGACGATCCGGTCCGGATGTATCTTCGCGAGATGGGGCGCGTGCCGCTCCTCGACCGAGAGGGGGAGGTCGCGATCGCGCGCCGCATCGAGGACGGGCAGATCGATGTCGGCCGCGCCCTCTTCCTGTGCTCGGCGTCCTATCGCGAGCTGGAAGCGATCCTCCACAAGCTGAGCGACCCGAAGGTGCGGGCCGAGGACTATCTGCAGATCGAGGCGGGGGGTGACGGGAACAGCTTCGTCACCTCCAATCAGGAGAGAAAGAAAGCGATACGCGCCCTCCAGAAGATCATGAGGCTCACCGCGCGCATCGAGGCGCTCGAGGGGGACCGGTGGTGTCAGGAGCCGAAGGATAAGAGAAAAGCGAAGGAATGGGCTTCACACCTCAAGAAGCGCGAGGAGGAGCTGGCGAAGATCACGCTCCACCCAAGACAGATCGAGCGTCTCGTCCTGCGCGTCCGAGCCCTCGCCGGCAAGATCGAGGAAGCGGACCGCGAGGTCGAGCGCGCGTCCGCGGCGATCGGGCTTCCTCCCGCGAAGATCCACGCTCTCGCGAGGATCTCCCCGAGCACCAAGAAGGGGCGGCAGGCGATCGCCGAGCAAACCGCTGCGGCGCCGGAAGAGATCGCGGAGGCCTCCCGCGCGGTCCGAAACGCCCAGAAGAAGATTCGCCGGATCGAACACGACGCGCGTGGAACGCGCGAACAACTCCGCGAGGTGGTCGCGCGGATCGACGCGGGTGAGAGGGGAAGCACGGACGCGAAGCGCGAGATGATCGAGGCGAACGTGCGGCTCGTGATCTCGATCGCGAAGAGGTACACGAACCGCGGTCTCGAGTTTTTGGACTTGATCCAAGAAGGCAACAGTGGTCTCATGAGGGCCGTCGACAAGTTCGACTACCGGAGAGGGTACAAGTTCAGCACCTACGCCACATGGTGGATCCGCCAAGCGATCACGCGCGCGATCGCCGATCAGGCGCGCACGATCCGCGTGCCGGTGCACATGATCGAGGCGATCAACAAGGTGATTCGGACGTCCCGCCGGCTTGTTCAGGAATACGGACGGGAACCGCTTCCGGAGGAGATTGCGCGGAGGCTCGATCTCCCGGTCGACAAGATCAAATCGGTCCTGAAGGCGGCTCAGGAGCCGATCTCCCTCGACCGCCCGATCGGCGAGGACGAGGACTCGAACCTGGGGGACTTCATCGAGGACACGAAGGTCGTGTCCCCCGCGTACTCAGCCGCGTTCGTGATGCTTCAAGAGCAAATGGGTCATGTGCTCAGCACGTTGACCAAGCGCGAAGAGAAGGTCGTCCGGCTCCGGTTCGGCCTGGGCGACGGGTGTCCGCGGACCCTCGAAGAGGTGGGGAGCATCTTCAACGTCACGCGGGAGCGTGTCCGCCAAATCGAGGCGAAGGCCTTGCGCAAGCTGCGGCATCCAAGCCGGAGTCGAAAGCTGAAGGGCTACGTCGATATGCCGTAGGCTCGGCAGTCGGCGAACGCGGGTGCGGGGCCCATAGCTCAGCCGGTCAGAGCGACTGACTCATAATCAGGAGGTCCTAGGTTCAAGTCCTAGTGGGCCCACCTCGAGCGGAGCCCGGAACGAACGGCATCGGAAGGATGAACGAACGAGGGCGATTAGCTCAGCGGTTTAGAGCGTCCGCCTCACACGCGGAAGGCCACTGGTTCAAATCCAGTATCGCCCACCATTCGATTGGGGATCTTTCGAGCGAACGGAGCGGCGCGAAGCATCCCCCGCAGGGGAAGCGCTCCCGGCGCGGGAGCCGCTTCCTTCGCATGCGCGATCGAAGCGCCGCCCCCTCCTCGTTACGAGGAGGGGGTTTTCGTTTGATGGGAGAAGAAACGCGGTGACCGACATGAAGGAACAGATCGAGAGCCTGCTCGCCTTGGACACGGTCGATCAGCTTCTCTTGGACCTCGAGAAGACGCGGAGGGTTCTCCCCGCCGAGCGCGAGGAGGCGGAAGAGGCGTTCCGCAAGGCGGCGGCGGAGCTCGGCGCGGTCGATGAGGATCTCCGCCGCTCGATCCTCGCCCGGAGGGCGGGAGAGGCGGAGGTCGACAAGAATACGGAGGCGATCGGCCGCCTCAACGTGCAGCTCAACCTCGTCAAGACGCAGAGGGAGTACGACGCGCTTCGAACCGAGATGGCCGCGCTTCGCGAGAGAAACGACCGGCTGGCCGACGAGGTGTTCGTCGAGATGGACCGCGCGGAGGCTCTCGAGAAGCGAAAGGCGGATCTCGCGAAAGAGAGGGCGGAGCTCGAGGAGACCGCGCGGCGCGCGGCGGTCGCGGTCGAGGAGAAGATGCGCGCGTGCGAGGAGACGATCGCGAGCGCCCGCGAGGAGCGTGCGGCGGCAGCGGCGCGAGTCGAAACGGCTCTTCTCGCGCGGTACGAGAGGATCCGCGCCGGAAAGGATGGGATCGCGCTCGCCGAGGCGGGGAACGGAGCGTGCGGCCTCTGCTTCCGCAGCATCCCGCCGCAGCGTCTCATCGAGATACGAGGCCGCAAGATTCTCCTCATGTGCGAGGGATGCGGTCGAATCCTGGTGACGAGGTGAGCGCGGGCGCGCGGGAGAAGATCGCGGCAGTCGCGCGGCGGCTTCTCGAGGATGCGGCGTGGGAGGAACTCCGCCGCGAGCATGGAGCGGCCGCGGTCTCGGCGGTGCGGGCCTCGCTCCGCGCGCTCGCCGAGCGGCGGAACGCGTACCGCCTCTACTGCGACGGCGGCTCCCACGGGAACCCGGGCCCTTCGGGCGCGGGGGGAGTGATCCTCGACGAAGGAGGGAGAGAGGTCGATCGCTACAGCGTGTTTCTCGGGATCGCGACGAACAACCAGGCCGAGTATCGGGCTCTTCTCGAGGGGCTCGCGCGGCTTCTCCGCATCGGCGCGGAGGAAGCGGAGATCTTCCTGGACAGCGAGCTCTTGGTGAACCAGCTCGACGGACGCTACCGGGTGCGGAGCCCGGAACTCGCGCCGCTCCATCGAGAGGCCCGCGAGCGGATCGCCCGTCTCCGGGAATGCCGCGTCGTTCACATTCCGCGCGAGGAAAACCGGGAGGCGGACCGTCTCGCGCAACAGGCGATCGCAGGCGCGCGCGGGGGGCGGGGAGGCGGCGGAAGTGTTACACTGTAGGCATCGAGCATCTCTCGCGGGAGCGGGGGAGGCGGTCGCGTGCGGGCCTTCGGGCCGGCATGAGGAAAGTCCGGGCTCCATAGGGCAGGATGCTGGGTAACGCCCAGTGGGAGCGATCCCGAGGAAAGCGCAACAGAAAGGAGACCGCCGGGGGATTCCCCGGCAAGGGTGAAACGGCGAGGTAAGAGCTCGCCAGCGCTCCCGGCGACGGGGGCGGCTAGGCAAGCCCCATCCGGAGCAAGGCCGCGTAGGAGAAGAGAAGCTGCCCGCTTCGTTCGATTCTCGGGTTGGCCGCTTGAGCCGTGAAGTAATTCACGGCCTAGAGAAATGATCGCCGCGGCTTCGCAAGGAGCCGAACAGAACCCGGCTTACCGCCCGCTCCCGCGCATCGACCATGCGCTATGAGGTGCCCGGATTCCCGCGCGGATCCGTTCTGCGGGAAAGAAACAATCGGGGGGTCGATGAAGAGCGAGCCTGTCTGGAGATTGGCCGAAGGTCCCTCCGCAGAGGAGGAGGGCGCGCTCGTGCGCGAGGCGGCGGTTCACCCGCTGGCGGCGCGGGTCCTCTGGTCGCGAGGGTATCGCATCCCCGAGCAGGCTCGCTCCTTCCTGAACCCATCGCTGGACGATCTCGCCGACGGCAGGCTCATGGCCGGGATGGACGCCGCGGTCGCTCGGGTTCGCCGGGCCCTCGACACGGGGGAGACGATCGGTCTCTTCGGCGACTTCGACGTCGACGGGATCTCGGCGGTCGCTCTTCTCGATCGCTTCCTTCGGCGCGCGGGATGCGAACCGGTCGGGCGCCTTCCGGACCGGCTGACCGAAGGGTACGATCTTTCCGCGGAGGCGGTGGACGATCTCGCGAGGGCGGGCGCGGCGCTTCTCATCACGGTCGATTGCGGCGTGACCGCGGTGGAGAGCGTGCGGCGCGCGGTCGAGCGCGGGATCGACTGCGTCGTGACGGACCATCACGAACCGAAAGGCGCGCTCCCGCCGGCAACGGCCGTTCTCGACCCGCGCCGAGCGGACTGCCCCTATCCGGACAAGAACCTCGCCGGCGTCGGGATCGCGTACAAGCTCGCCGAGGCGCTCGCCGCATCCGGCTTCGGCGGGCGCGACGAGATCCTCGAGGATCTCGACCTCGTTGCGGTGGGAACGATCGCAGACGTTTCCGCGCTCGTCGGAGAGAACCGCGTGCTCGTGCGCGAGGGGCTCGCGCGCCTCGCGGCGACCGCGAAACCCGGGCTTCGCGCGCTCCTCGAGGTGGCGGGGCTCGCGGACCGGCCGCTCGACTACGCGGCGGTCGCCTTTGGAATCGGCCCGCGGATCAACGCCGCCGGGCGCCTCGGGGACGCGGCGCCCGCGCTCGAGCTTCTCACCACCGAGTCGCGCGCGCGCGCAAGGGAGCTCGCCTTCCACCTCGATCGGATGAACCGGGAGAGGAGAGCTCTTGACGAGCGGATCCTCGAGGAAGCCGCGGCTCGGATCGAAGGGGAGAAACCGGGAGGGGTGGTGCTCGCCTCGAGCGAGTGGCACCCGGGGGTGATCGGGATTGTCGCTTCACGCATCAAGGAAATGACCGGTGCGCCGGCCGTTCTGATCGCGCTCGAGGGGGAGCGGGGGCGGGGCTCGGCGAGAAGCGTTCCCGGCTTCCCGCTGCACGAGGCGCTTGAGGAATGCTCCGATCTCCTCCTTCGCTACGGCGGGCACGCGCTCGCGGCCGGCCTCACGATCGAGGCGGACAAGATCGAGCCGTTTCGGGAGCGCTTTCGAGAGCTGTTCGAGAAGAAGCGCGCGCAAGCCGATCCGCCGGGGAGCCTGCTCATCGACGCGAGGGTGGAGATGACGGATTGCGACGAGGAGCTTCTGCGCGAGCTCGAGAGGCTGGAGCCCTTCGGGCCGGGGAACCGGCGGCCGATCCTCATGGCATGCGGCCTCGCCGCGGAGAACGGATTCCGCGAGGTCGGAAAGAACCACGTGGGCTTTCGCGCGGGACGCGGGGGAGTTCGGCTCGACGCGATCGCGTTTCAGGTCGGGCATGAGAAGGCGGAGGAATGGAGCGACTTCGGTCGGTTCGACCTCGCCTTCTCGCTGGAGGAGAACCGATGGGGAGGGGAGAGCCGCCTCCGGATGAACGTGAAGGGAATCCGGCGAGCGGCGGGCGTCCGCTGACGGAGACGGAGCCTCTGGACGAGGAGATCGCGTTCCTCGACCGGGCGGGGCTCGATCGCGCGCTCCTCAATCGGGCGGTCGATTACGCGCGCCGCCAGCTCGCGGGGAAGACGAGGCGCTCCGGCGAGCCGCTCCTCGCGCACGCCCTCGAGGTCGCTCGTATCCTCGATCAGCTCCGGCTCGACTCGATGACGATCGCGGCCGGACTCCTGCACGATGTGGTCGAGGATTCGGGCGCGACGATCGAAGAGGTCGAGAAGCGCTTCGGATCGGAGGTCGCTCTTCTCGTCGCCGGGGTGACCAAGATCGGGCAGCTCCATTTCTCCTCGCCCGAGAAGGAGCAGTCGGACTACTGCCGAAACATGCTCCTCTCCACCGGAAAGGACATCCGGGTCATCCTCATCAAGCTCGCGGATCGACTGCACAACATGCGCACCCTGCAGTTTCTTCCCCCGGAGAAGATCCAGCGCATCGCCCGCGAGACGCTCGACATCTACGCGCCGCTCGCCCACCGGTTCGGCATCGCGCGGATCAAAGGGGAGCTCGAGGATTTGGCCTTCAAGCATCTCGAGCCGGAGGCGTACCGCGATCTCGTGACGCGCATCGCGGCGAAACGCGAGGAACGCGAGCGAACGATCGAGGAGTTCAAGGGCCCGATCGAGGCGAAGCTTCGGGAGGCGGGGATCCCGGCGGAGATCACAGGACGAGCGAAGCATTTCTACAGCATCCACACCAAGATGACCGCCCGAGGACGGCCTCTCGAGGACATCTACGATCTTCTCGCGATCCGCGTCGTGACGAACACGGTGAAGGACTGCTACCACGCCCTCGGCGTCATTCACACCCTCTACACGCCGGTGCACGAGCGCTTCCGCGACTTCATCGCGACGCCGAAGTCGAACATGTACCGCTCGCTGCACACGACCGTGATCGGCCCGAGGGGGGAGATGGTGGAGGTGCAGATTCGGACGCGGGGGATGCACCTCACCGCCGAGTTCGGGATCGCGTCTCACTGGCGATACAAGGAGGGGATCGGGAAGGAGGATCCGTCGGGGGAAGAGATGAGCTGGCTGCACCAGGTCATCGATCTTCAGAAGGACCTCACCGACCCGGCGGAGTTCCTGGAGGCCTTTAAGGGCGAACTGTTTCAACACGAGGTGTTCGTCTTCACTCCGGGGGGCGACCTGAAGCGTCTCGCGCGCGGGGCGACCGCGCTCGATTTCGCGTTTGCTGTCCACACCGAGGTGGGCTATCGGTGCGTTGGGGCGAAGGTGAACGGCCGGATCGTTCCCCTCCGCTACGAGCTGAAGAACGGCGAGACGGTCGAGATTATCACGTCGGCAAGCGCCTCGCCCACCCACGACTGGCTCGGCATCGTGAAGACCGTGCGCGGGCGCACGAAGATCCGCCACTGGCTGAATCAGGAGAGCTTCCAACAGTCGAAGCAACTCGGCAAGGAGATCCTCGATCGGGAGCTGAAGCGCCTGCACTTCGAGGGAAGCCTCGACCGGAAGCTCGCCGAGGAGGCCCGGGCGTTCGGGATGGAGGATCCGGAGCAGCTTCTTGCGGCGATCGGGCGGGGGGACCTGAACGCCAAGCAGGTCGCGGTTCGCCTCGCGGGGCAGGGGGCGCCGCCGCCGGAGCTCGAGAAACTCTCGCTTGAGCGGATCATCGATCTCGCGCGCCGTAGCGAAAGAGGGGTTCACATCCAAGGGGTCGACAGGCTGCTCGTCCGCTTCGCGAAGTGCTGCCAGCCGCTCCCGGGCGATCCGATCGTCGGCGTGGTGACGAGGGGGCGAGGCGTTTCCGTTCATCGCGCCGATTGCGCGAATGCGTCTCCCGGGAGGAACGAACCGGAGCGGATCGTCGTCGTGCAGTGGGACGTCGAGGAGGGGAAATCGTTCCCCGTGAAGGTCGTCGTCCGCGCGGCCGACCGCCAGGGACTTCTCGCCGACCTCGCCCGTTCGATCGGAAAGACGGGGACGAACATCAGGAGCGCCGACCTCGTGACCGAGGAGGACTGGGCGGAGGGGGTGTTTCTGCTCGAGGTCACGAGCCTGCAGCATCTGAACCGCGTGCTTAAGGCGATGCGCGGCGTACGCGGGGTGAGGCACGTCGAGCGGCGCGACCTTCTGTGACCCAACCGAGAGCCGAAGAAGAGAAACGCACGAGAGGATCGTCGTCTTTGACGGAACGCGGGGAAGAGGCAGGCGCGGGCGCGCTCCGGATCGAACGGGGATGGACGGTCGCGCGCTTCCCAATCCTCGATCGGGCCGATCGGGTCTTTCATCTGTTCATCGGTAAAACAATTGAAGGGAAGGCGGACGGAGCGGCGGAACTCGACGCGCTCTTCCCGCCGCCGCTCGCGCGTCGGCGAGCCGTGCGGCTCCGGCAGGTGCACGGGGCGCGGGTCGTCGATGCGAGGAGCTTGGCGGCCCGGGGCGAGGCGGGCGCGGTGGAGGCGGACGCGTCGCTCACCGACGTCCCGGGTCTTCTTCTTCGCGTGCGGACCGCCGATTGTCTTCCCGTCTATCTGGTGGATCCGGAGGGCCCGGTGGTCGCGCTCGCGCATGCCGGCTGGCGCGGCCTCGTTGCGGGCGTGATCGAGGAAACAGTGGCGCGGATGCGGGCGGGGGGAAGCGCGCCGACGCGCCTCCTCGCGGCGATCGGCCCATCGATCGGCCCGTGCTGCTACGAGGTTGGGGAGGAGGTCGCGGAGAAGCTCGGGATCGGAGCGCGCCCGAGGCCCGGAGGACGCGGGCGCCCGCATGTCGATCTCTTCGAGGCGGCCGGGGCGCGGCTTCTCGCGGCCGGTCTCCTCGAGGAGAGGATCGGACCCCGGCCGGCCTGCACCGCGTGCGCGGCGGATCGTTTGCACAGCTATCGCCGAGAGAAGGAGAGGGTGGGGCGGAACGAAGCGTGGCTCGCGATCCTGCCTCAAGCGAAACTCGGGAGCGGCCGATAGAGAGACGTGGGGCTGTCCGCCGGTGCGGGCGCCCGCGGCGAAGGAGAAGGCGGCATGAGGATCGGTTCGGAAAAGAGGGCGGGGATCTTGGTGGTGCGCCTTTCGGGCGCTCTCGATGCCGACGCGGTGGAGGACCTCAACGCCTTCTTCCGCCGCGGGGACGGAGCGGGAGAGAGCCGCGTCGTTCTCGATCTCTCGGAGCTCGAGTTCGTGGACAGCTCCGGGCTCGGGGTTTTCGTCCGCATCATGAAAGAAGCGCGCGCGCGCGGCGGGGATGTCCGTCTCGCGGGCGCGGCGAACGAGGTGAGGAAGGTTCTGGAGCTCACCCGTCTCAATCGAGTCTTCGATTGCGCGGAGGACGCCGATCGAGCGGTCCGGAGCTTCGCCGGGAGCGGGGAGCCTCTCTAAGCTGGATGATGCACGCGTTTCCTGCTGCGGCCGCGGATCGCGGCCTCCGGGGGACGAGCGATGACGCGCGGTCCGATTCTCGTGGTCGACGACGAACCCTTCATTCTTCAATCGCTCGTCTATCTCCTCGAGCGGGAGGGGTTCGAGGTCGTCACCGCGATCGACGGAGAGGAGGCGCTCGAACGCGCCCGCGCGTGCCGCCCGGAGCTCGTCTTTCTCGACATCATGCTCCCGAAGCGGGACGGCTACGACGTCTGCCGGACGATCAAGTCGGATCCCGCGCTCCGCTCCTCGCGTGTCGTGATGCTCACCGCCAAGGGACGCGAGACGGACCGGGCGCGCGGGTTCGCCGCCGGCGCCGACGACTACATGACGAAGCCGTACTCCCCTTCGCGCATCCTCGAGATGACCCGCGCGTTCCTCGGCGTCTCGCCGGCAAATCAGTAGAAACCCGCCTTCCCGGAAAGAACGCGCCCGCAGGAAGGGGCAGCTCCTCGGCATTTCCTTTTGACTCCCCCTTCGCCTCTTCGTAAGCTCGCGGAGAATCTCCTGCCGGGGCGCTCGACTCCTCTTCAGGCGGCGGACGATCGATCGGGACGCGAGGGGCGGTCGCCGGCTTCGGAAGAGAGGGAGCGCGATGCGCGTGGTGCTTCAACGGGTGAGCGAGGCGTCGGTGGTCGTGGACGGCGAGACGGTCGGCGCGATCGGGCCGGGGATTCTCCTTCTCGCCGCGATCGGGACGGACGACACCGAGGAGCGGGTCGCGAAGATGGCGGAGAAGTGCGCGAACCTCCGGGTCTTCCCGGGGGAGAAGGGTCACTTCGAGATCTCGGCGCTCGAACGCCCCGGCGAGGTGCTCGCGGTTTCCCAGTTCACCCTCTACGGCGATTGTCGCAAGGGCCGGCGGCCGAGCCTCTCGCACGCGGCGCCGCCGGGGAAAGCGGAGCCGCTCTTCGACCGGTTCCAGCGAGAGCTCCAGCGGCTCGGCCTTCGCGTCGCGACGGGCCGCTTCGGCGCCCTGATGCGGGTCCGCCTCGTGAACGACGGCCCGGTGACCTTTCTTCTCGATACGTAAAGGACACGGCGTGGGACGGCTCTCTCCGGCAATCTGGCCCGACACGGGCGGCCCGATCGTGCTCGCCTCGACGTCGCCGAGGCGGGCGGACCTTCTCCGGGCGCTCGGGGTTCCTTTCCGCATCGTCCCGCCGAGCGACGGAGCGGAAGGGGAAAGCGGGGGGAGCGCCGCGGAGATCACGCTCCGGCACGCGGAGGCGAAGGCGCGTTCGGTTCTTCCGCACGCGTCCGGCGCCGTGATTCTCGGGGCGGACACGCTCGTCGCGCGCGCCGGGAGAGTCCTCGGGAAGCCGCGCGATGCCCAGGAGGCGGCGGAGATGCTCCGCTTCCTCTCGGCGGCGGCGCACGAGGTCGCGACCGCGGTTTTCGCCCTCGATGCAAGAAGCGGGCGCGCGGCGTTCGGAATCGAGAGGAGCCGCGTCTTCTTTCGCGATCTCGCGCCGGAGGAGATCGCGGCGTATGTCGCGAGCCGGGAGCCGCTCGACAAGGCGGGCGCATACGGCGTGCAGGGGATCGGCGGGCTTTTCGTTTCACGGATCGAAGGATGCTACTTCAACGTGGTCGGCCTGCCCCTCGTCCGAACGCGAGCGGTTCTCAGGGAGCTGGTTGCGGAGGGTGAGTAGACGATGGAAGTCCGAACCTCGTGGATCGAGCGGGCGACCTCGGGGCGGGACGACGTCCTCGACATCACGGACGAGGTCGCGCGCGCCGTCGCCGCGAGCGGGCTCCGCGCCGGGAGCGCGATCGTGTTCGTTCCCGGATCGACGGGAGCCGTCACGACGATCGAGTGCGAACCGGGGGTCGTTCAGGATCTTCGCGATGCGCTCGAGCGCGCCGTTCCGCGCGCAATCCCTTACGCCCACGACGCCGCCTGGGGGGACGGGAACGGATACTCGCACGTGCGGGCCGCTTGGATCGGGCCAAGCCTCGCGGTCCCCTTCGAAGACGGGAAACTCCTTCTCGGCACCTGGCAGCAGATCGTCTTCTGCGACCACGACAACCGCCCGCGAAGGCGGCGCCTGATCGTTCAGGTGATGGGGGTTCGTGGATGAAGCTTCCCGGGACGGTCGCATGGACCGAAGAGGGGATCCGCATCCTCGATCAGACGCTCCTCCCGAGGGAGGTCTCGTTTCGGGTTCTCCGGACGACGGGGGAGGTGGAGGAGGCGATCCGCGCGCTTCGCGTGCGGGGGGCGCCGGCGCTCGGGGTCGCGGCCGCCTATGGGCTTGCGCTCGCGCTACGAAACGAGAACCCGGCCGACCGCGCGGCGTTCCTCGATGCGCTTTCGCGCGCGGGGGCGCGCCTGGAGAAGACCCGCCCGACCGCTGTGAACATCGCGTGGGCCCTCGCGCGCTGCGAGGAGCGGGTGCGAGAAGAGAGGATGTCGCGCGTCGAGGATCTTCAGACAGTTCTCCTCGCCGAGGCGCATCGGATCGCCGAGGAGGACCGGCTCCTCTGCGAGCGGATCGGGAAGGCGGGGGAGCCGCTGGTTCCGGATGGGGGAGGGGTGCTCACGCACTGCAACGCGGGGGCGCTCGCGACCGCGGGGATCGGGACCGCGCTCGCGCCCCTCTACCGCGCGTGGGAAAAGGGGAAGCGGTTCGAGGTCTTCGCCGACGAAACCCGGCCTCTTCTGCAGGGGGCGCGGCTCACCGCGTGGGAGCTTCGTGAGGCGGGGATCCCGGTGACCGTCGTCTGCGACGGAGCGGCGGCTGGGCTCCTCGCGTCGGGGCGGATCGGGCTCGTCCTCGTCGGCGCCGACCGGATCGCGGCGAACGGGGACACAGCGAACAAGGTGGGGACGTATGCGGTCGCCCTCGCGGCGTCGGAGCACGGCGTTCCCTTCTTCGTGGCCGCCCCCTTCTCGACCTTCGATCCTACCCTCCCGGATGGCCGTTCGATCCCGATCGAGCTCCGCCCCGAGGAGGAGGTGATCGGGGAGAACGCTCCGCCCGGGGCCCGCGGGTGGAATCCGGCCTTTGACGTGACCCCCGCCCGGTTCATCCGCGGCTTCGTGACCGATCGGGGGATCGTGAGACCCCCGTTCGAGAGTCGGCCCGGGGGCCGGAAACGGATCGGCTAGAGCGTTGATTTTGCGTTGACAAACGGGCGGAATCCCCTAGACTATACCTTTTGACTACGGAGGCGCGCCGGATCGGCGCGGAGAACGGGAGGACAGGATCTTGCGGACCACGATGTTCCGCCGGGAAGACGTTCCCCGGCGATGGTACGTGATCGACGCGGACGGGGTCGTGCTCGGACGTCTCGCGTCGGCGGTCGCATTTCGGCTGCGGGGGAAGCACTCCCCCTTCTTCACGCCGCATGACGACGTCGGGGACTACGTGATCGTCGTGAACGCGGCCAAGGTGCGCACGACCGGGCGGAAGGCGGAGCAGAAGAGCTACCACAGCCACTCCGGCTACTTCGGCGGAGCGAAGAACGTCTCGTTCCGCGCGCGGATGGAGAGGCGCCCGGAGTGGATCGTGGAGAGGGCGGTGCGGGGCATGCTGCCGAAGAACCGGCTCGGCCGGAAGCTCCTTCGAAAACTCCACGTGTACCGCGGAGCGGACCATCCGCACCGCGCGCAGACCCCGGAAACGTTTACTCTTTAAGAACTCGACGGAAGGAGGCGGGAGAGAGCTTTGGACAAACGCACGATGATCGATGCGACCGGCCGGAGAAAGACGGCGACGGCCCGCGTTCGGATCGTTCCCGGCGACGGGAAGAGAACCGTGAACGGGCGGCCGATAGCGGAGTACTTCCCGCGCCACGGGCACCGGAGGATCGTCGAGGAGCCTTTCGAGGCGGTCGGGGCCGAGAAACGCTTCGACCTGATCGCCGAGGTGAGGGGGGGCGGCCCGACCGGGCAGGCGGGCGCGATTCGGCTCGGCGTCGCGCGCGCGCTGGTCGACTTCGACGGGTCGACGCGGAAGGCTCTCCGGAGCGCAGGGCTCCTGACGCGGGACCCGCGCGAGGTGGAGCGGAAGAAATACGGGATGGCCGGCGCCCGGAAGCGCTTCCAGTTCTCGAAGCGCTAGAGCCGGAGAAGAAATCACACGCCGCCGGATTCCCCGTCCGGTTCCCTGAGGGGCGACGGGGGAGAAGAAGGCGGCGGAGGCTCAAACCGAACGGAGGTCGTTGATCCCTTGACCGAAATCACGTTGAAAGAGCTGCTCGAAGCGGGTGTCCACTTCGGCCACCAGACGCGCCGCTGGAACCCGAAGATGAAACCCTTTATCTTCATCGAACGGAACGGAATCTACATCCTCGATCTTCAGAAGACCCTCGTCTGCATCGCGAACGCCTGCACCGCGGTTCAGCGGGTGGTGCGCGCGGGCCGGTCGGTTCTCTTCGTCGGGACCAAGCGTCAGGCGAAAGAGGTCGTCGCGGAGGAAGCCCGCCGCGCCGGCATGTACTACGTGAACGAACGCTGGTTCGGCGGTCTTCTCACCAACTTCCAGACCATCCGCAAGCGCGCCGACCACTACGAGGAGCTGGTGCGCATGCGGGAGGAAGGGAAGTTCGCCCTCTTCTCCAAGAAGGAAGCGCTCGGCCTCGAGAAACGGGCCGACAAGCTGGAGAAGGTCCTTCGGGGAGTCGTCGAGATGCGCGAGCTTCCGGGGCTCGTCTTCGTGGTCGACACGAAGAAGGAGCACCTCGCCGTGCGGGAAGCGAACCGCCTCGGCATTCCGGTGGTGGCGCTCGTGGACACGAACTCGGATCCCGATCCGATCGATTACCCGATCCCGGCCAACGACGACGCGATCCGGTCGATCCGCCTCGTGACGCAAAGGATCGCGGACATGATCATCGAATCCCGCCAGCACGCCGACAAGGAGCGGGACGCCGCTCCGCAGGGGCCGAGCCGCCCGGCGGCTCATGCGCCCCGAGCGGACGCGGGCTCGGCGGGCGCTCCGTAGTTCCCGCGGCATTCGACCTCTCGACGGAAGGGAAGCGAACATGACAATCAGCGCTGAACGTGTGAAGGAACTCCGCGAGCGGACCGGAGCCGGCATGATGGAGTGCAAGAAGGCTCTGGTCGAGGCGAGCGGCGACATGGAAAAGGCGGTCGAGCACCTGCGCAAGATCGGAGCGGCGGTCGCCGCGAAGAAGGAAGGCCGCGCAACCAAGGACGGGCTCATCTTCTCGTACATCCACCCGGGCGGCCGGCTCGGCGTGCTGGTCGAGGTGAACTGCGAGACCGACTTCGTGGCGCGCACGGCTGATTTCCAGACCTTCGTGAAGGACATCGCAATGCACATCGCGGCATCCTCGCCGATCGCGGTCCGGCGCGAGGACGTGCCGGCCGAGGTGATCGCGAAGGAGACGGAGATCTACCAGGCGCAGGCGGCGGCCTCCGGGAAGCCCCCGGCGGTCTGCGCGAAGATGGTCGAGGGACGGATCGAGAAGTTCTTCGAGGAGCAGGTTCTCTTGGAGCAGCCCTTCATCCGCGATCCGAAGACGAAGGTCCGGGATCTCGTGACCGCCATGATCGCGAAGGTGGGCGAGAACATCGGGGTTCGCCGGTTCGCCCGCTTCGGGCTCGGCGAAGGATAACGAAGTGGCGCCCGGTCCGTATCGAAGGGTTCTTCTCAAGCTTTCCGGGGAGATGCTCGCCGGGACCTCGCGGGCCGGCATCGATCGCGAGACCCTCGCGTGGCTCGGAGGGCAGATCAAGACTGTTCACGAAAGAGGCGTCGATCTCGGCCTCGTGGTCGGCGGGGGGAACATCTATCGGGGGCTTCAGGGGACGGCGGATGGGATGGATCGCGGGAGCGCGGATTCCATGGGGATGCTCGCGACGATCATCAACGCGCTCGCCCTCCAGGACACGCTCGAACGGATCGGGGTCGACACGCGGGTGATGACCGCCGTGCGGGTCGACGCGCTCGCGGAGCCGTACATTCGACGCCGCGCGATCCGGCATCTCGAGAAGCGGCGGGTGGTCCTTCTCGCGGGAGGGACGGGAAACCCGTTCTTCACGACGGACACAGCGGCGGCGCTTCGAGCGGCGGAGCTCCGCGCGGAGCTCCTCGCGAAGGCCACGCGGGTCGAGGGGATCTACAGCGCGGACCCCGAAAGGACGCCAACGGCAACACGTTATAAGACAATCAGCTATAGCGATTTTCTTAGACAGGATCTCAAGGTGATGGACGCCACGGCGGTCACGCTCTGCCGAGAGAACGCCATTCCGATTGTGGTTTTCCACTTGGAGAAAGACAACCTCGTCCGGCTCCTCGCGGGGGAGGAGATCGGCACCACGGTGAAGGAGGCGGTCTGAATGGGCGGCGATGTCATGCAGGAAGCGGCGGAACGGATGAAGAAGGCGGAGGAGGCGCTCGCGAGGGAGCTCGCGGGAATCCGTACGGGGAAGGCGAACCCGGCCCTTCTGGATCCGATCAAGGTTGAATACTACGGGGCTCCGACACCTCTGCGGCAGCTCGCGAACATCGCGGCGCCGGAGCCTCGGCTTCTCGTCATCCAGCCTTTCGACAAGCGCGCGATTCCGGAGATCGAGAAGGCGATCCTGAAGTCTCCGCTCGGCTTGAATCCTGCGAGCGACGGCAACCTGATCCGCATCCCGATCCCGTCGCTCACGGAGGAACGGCGGCGCGAGCTAACGAAGCTCGTTCGGAAGATGGGCGAGAACGCGAAGGTTGCGGTGCGAAACATTCGGCGCGACGCGAACGACCGTCTGAAGAAGATGGAGAAGGACGGAGCGGTTACCGAGGACGAGGGGAAGAAGCAGCTGGAGAAGGTCCAGGATCTCACGAACAAGAACATCGACGAGATCGACAAGATGATCGAGCGGAAGGAGAAGGAGGTCATGGAGGTTTGAGCTCCTTCTTCTCGGTTCGGAGGCGGAGACGAAGTTGACGGAAGCACCCAAGCCGCTCGAGCGGCTGAAAGAGGAGATCCTCTCCCGCGGAAACGTGCCGCGTCATGTGGCGATCATCATGGACGGCAACGGAAGGTGGGCGAAGGAGAGAGGTCTTCCGCGGATCGCGGGGCATCACGCGGCGGTCGAGTCGGTGCGCGATGTGGTGCGAGGGGCGGGCGCCGTGGGAATCGAGGTGCTCAGCCTCTTCACGTTTTCGATCGAGAACTGGAGCCGGCCGCGGGAGGAGGTAGACGCGCTCATGCTCCTCTTGGAGAGAACCCTCCCCGCCGAGGTCCCGGAGCTCGATCGGAACCGGGTCCGGCTGCACGCGGTGGGGCGGCTCGGCGACCTTCCGGCGTCCGTGCGGCGGTCGCTCGGCGAGGCGTGCGAAGCGCTCGCCGGAAACGACGGTCTCGATCTCGTGCTCGCTCTCTCCTATGGGGGGCAGGCGGAGCTCGTGGACGCCGCCGCGGCGCTCGCGCGCGACGTCGAGGCGGGGATCCTCCACTCGGACGAGATCGACGCGGAGCGCTTCCGCGAGAAACTCGCGACTTACCCCTTCCCCGAACCGGATCTCCTCATCCGCACGAGCGGCGAGCACCGGATCTCGAACTTCTACCTCTGGCAGATCGCCTACGCGGAGCTCGTCTTCACGCCTGTCCACTGGCCGGATTTCCGGGCGGAGCATTTGTACGGTGCCATTCGCGAATACCAGGAACGGGAGCGCCGCTTCGGAGGGGTCGCCCCCGCCGCGAGAAGGGGGTAGGCGGACGGGAGCGCTCCGCTTTCGCATCCTGTCCGCGGTCCTGTTCCTTCCGCCGTTCGTGTGGATCACGCGCGCCGGATCGATTCCCTTCGCGCTCTTCACGGGCGCGGTCGCGCTTCTCGGCACCTGGGAGATGGTTCGGCTTCTCGGCGCGCGCGGCGATCGTCCCTCTCTCCCCTTCGCTCTCGCCTTCTCTGCGGGGGCGATCGCTCTCCTCTATCTCGGGCGGCTCGACCGCGTCTTTCTCTACGCGTGCGTCTTCTTCATGCTCGTTCTCCTCTCGCTGCCGGCGCGAAAGGGAGGGTCGGCGTTCGAGCGGGCGGCGGGCGCGTCCTTCGTCTTCCTCTACGCCGCGCTGCTTCCCGGATTCCTCGTTCTTCTTCGGGAGCTTCCGCGCGCGGAGGGAATCCCGGAGGAGTACGCGCGCGGCGCGGGGTTCGTCTTTCTTCTCTTCCTCTCGGTCTGGGGGTGCGACACGGGGGCGTACACGGTGGGGCGGCTGTTCGGGCGGCGCCCGCTCGCACCCTCGATCAGCCCGAAGAAGACGATCGAAGGCGCTGTCGGAGGTGTTCTCTTCGCCGTGGCGGGGGCGTTCGCCGCGCGCGCGTGGTTCGTCGACGAGCTTCGGGCGGGGGACGCGCTCATGATCGGTCTCGGCGCGGGAGTGCTCGCGCAGGCGGGGGATCTCGTCGAGTCGAAGTTGAAGCGCGAGGCGGCGGTCAAGGACTCCGGGCCGTTCATCCCGGGGCATGGAGGAGTGCTCGACCGGTTCGACAGCATCTTTCTCGCCGCGCCGTTCGTGTACCTCTACCTCCGCATCGCGCTGTTCGGGGGGGTGTGACGATGAAGCCGGCGCGGATCGTTCTCCTCGGCTCGACCGGATCGATCGGGAAGAACGTCCTTCGCGTGGTGGACGAGTTCCCCGATCGCTTCCTGATCGTGGCGCTCGCTGCCGGAAGCGATGTCGAGTCGCTCGCGGAGCAGATCGCCCGGTATCGTCCGGAGCGGGCGGCGCTCGCGCGCGAGGAGGACGCCCTCCGCGCCGCGTCCCGAACGGGAGCGCCGGTCTTCGCCGGAGAAGCGGGGCTTCTCGAACTTGTCGAGCGGACGCGGGGTGAGATCCTCGTGAACGCGATCGTCGGCGCGGCCGGGCTCCGTCCGACGCTCGCCGCGATCGGGCGCTTTCGAAGAATCGCGCTCGCGAACAAGGAGAGCCTGGTGGCCGCGGGCGAGATCGTGATGAGGCGCGCGCGCGAGGCGGGGACCGAGATCCTCCCGATCGACAGCGAGCACGCGGCACTCCACCAGTGCCTCGCGGGACGCGGAACGGGCGGCGTTCGCCGGATCGTTCTCACCGCCTCGGGAGGCCCCTTTCGGGGGCTCGGGGCGGACGAGCTCGATCGCGTGCGGGTGGAGGACGCGCTCGCGCACCCGACGTGGGTCATGGGGAAGAAGATCACGATCGACTCGGCCACCCTGATGAACAAGGGGCTCGAGGTGATCGAGGCGATGCACCTTTTCGGGATCCCTCCGGATCGAATCGATGTGGTCGTTCACCCGCAAAGTGTGATTCACTCGCTTGTGGAGTTCGAGGACGGGTCCTATCTCGCGGAGCTCGGCGAGACGGACATGAGGCGGTCGATCCGCTACGCTCTCTCGTTTCCGGAGAGGCTCCCGGTGCGGAGCGCGTACGACCTGACCGCGCAGAAGCCCTTGACTTTCGAGCGGCCGGACCGGGAGCGCTTCCCGTGTCTCCGGCTCGCGTACGAAGCAGCGAGGCGCGGAGGGACCGCGCCGACAGTCCTCAACGCCGCGAACGAGATCGCGGTGGAGACATTTCTCTCCCGCGCGATCGGGTTTCGGGAGATCCCGGCAGTGATCGAGGAGACGATGAAGCGGGTCCCCGCGAGGGAGGCCCCGGACGAGGAAGACGTCTTCCAGGCGGATGCTGCCGCGCGCGGGGCCGCGCGCGCCTTTCTCGAGCCGCGCGTTTCCCCGGGGCGCGCGGAGCCGGACGGGCAAGCGAGGAGCTCGACATGCTGACCTCGATCGTCGCTCCGATCCTCGTGATCGGAGTGCTCATCTTCTTTCATGAGCTCGGGCACTTCCTCGCGGCGAAGAGGGCGGGGATTCGCGTCGAGGCCTTCTCGATCGGCTTCGGGCCGGCGATCGTCTCCGTCGTGCGCGGAGAGACGGTTTACAAGCTCGCGTGGATTCCCTTCGGGGGCTACGTGAAGATGTCGGGCGAGGATCCGGAGGAGCCGGGGGCGACGGCCGACGAGCCGTGGCGATTCCATCGGAAGAGCGTGCCCGTCCGCTCCGGAGTGATCCTCGCGGGACCCGTCGCCAATATCCTTCTCGCGGTGATCACGTATGCCTTGCTCTTTTATGTCTTCGGGATCGAGCGGATCGGCACGACCCGTATCGGCGAGGTTCTCCCCGATTCCCCCGCGGCGCGCGGGGGGCTTCGGGGCGGGGACACGATCGTCGAGGTGAACGGGCGCGAGGTAGGGAGCTGGGAGGAGATCGGTCGCGCGCTCGGGAAGAAGGACGAGCCGACGCGTCTTGTCGTCGCGCGAGAGGAGGAGCGCGTGGCCGCGACGATCGTCGTGCGAGGCGAGGAAGTGTTCGGGATCATGCCGGACGTCGACGCGGTCCTCGGGGACGTGCTTCCGCGCGGTCCGGCCGAGAAGGCGGGCCTCCGAAAGGGAGACCGGATTCTCGAGGTCGGCGGGCGCGCGATCGGGGGATGGACCGATCTCCGCCGTACGGTCGAAGAGAAACCCGGCGAGACCGTCTCGATCCGATTCGAGCGGGACGGCGCCGTGCGCGAGGAGACGGTGGTTCTCGATGAAGTGGAGGAAGAGGATGCCGCCGGCGCGGTCCGCAAAGTCGGCAGACTTCAAGCCGCGCCGCTTCAGGAGCGCGAGCGGCTCGGCGCGGCGGCGGCGCTGGCGGAGGGGGTTCGGCAGACCGTTTGGGTGATGCGGAACGTGATCGCCTTCCTCCGCGTCCTTCTCTCGGGAGGCGTGACCGCGGACATGGTCGGAGGACCGGTCTCGATCTTTCACATCTCAGGGGAAAGCGCGCGCCGGGGCGCGGACACGCTTCTCGCCCTTGTCGCCTTCCTCTCGGTTCAGCTCGGGATGCTGAACCTTCTTCCGATCCCCGTCCTCGACGGCGGGCACATGCTCTTCCTCGGCATCGAGGCGGTTCGGAAAAAGCCGCTTTCCGTCAAGCAACGCCTCGTGCTCCAGCAGCTCGGCCTCGTCTTCATCCTGCTCGTGATGGTGACGGTCACCTTCTTCGACGTGGGCCGCCTCTTGCGATGATGCGTCCTCGAATCATCCGGGGTGGCCCGGTGCGCGCGCGTGCTCTGGTCGCGAGGCGGCAGGAACCGCATGGAAGAGGGGCGACGGTCGATGCGAAAGAAGGATGCTCCTTGGGCGAGATAGCATCGGACGAGCTTCTGTCGGATCGACATCACGGGAGGTTCTGAGCGAGCGAGTCGAGGTAGGCGCGCCAGGAAACCGGATCGGCGACCATGCTCTCGGCGATGAGCGATTCGACGCGCGCCGGGCCTCCGTACCGCTCGACGAGCTCTCGAAAAGCGAGGCGCTCCTCTTCGGTCGTCTCCATCCCGGGAGCTTGGCAAAGAGACGCGGCGTAGATGCGCCGGAGATCCCTCCGGTCCGCCTCGCGGGGAGATCCGCAACCGGCGAGCGAAGCGGCGAGGAAAAGGATGACGATCAGGAGCACCGAGTACCTCTCGCGCGCCGAGCGTCGGCGCTGCCTCGCATTATCTCTCCGGCGAAGCGGCAGGGCAAGGGGGCGCGCAACCGCGGGCGCGGCGCGCAGCGGGGGCGCACCGGCCGGGTCTCGGATCCTCCGCCTTCTTCTTCTCCTTCTTTTCCTCCCGGGGATCGCCGCGGCGTATCAGCCGCGCACGCTCGCCTCCACACCGATCCGGAAGCTCACGATCGAGGGGAACGAGGCGCTCACGACCAAAGAGATCCGCGGGCTAATGGTGCACAGCGGGGGAAGCTGGTTCCGCTCCGGGCGGTACCGGCCGCGCTGGCTCGAGAAGGACTTGGAGCAGGTCATCCACCGCTACGGAAACCTGGGCCACCTCGAGGCGCGGGTCGCGGAG
>VGIW01000041.1 GCA_016867715.1 Candidatus Eisenbacteria bacterium
TCCCCTGATGGAGGTCGAGATCGACGACGAGTACCTTTCGGGCGAGCCCGTCTCTCTGGGCGGCGCGGGCGGCGATCGCCACGTCGTTCACGTAACAGAAACCCTCGGCGTGGTCGGGGAAGGCATGGTGCAGCCCGCCGCCGAGATGGACTCCGACGCCTCTTTCCGCCGCGAGGCGGGCCGCGAGGATGCTCCCGCCCGCCGCGAGGCGAAACGCCTCGATCACGGGGCGCGTGACCGGAAGCTCGGACCGGTACGTCCGCTCGGTGAGGCGCGCGTGATCGAGATCGTCGACATAGGCGCTCGTGTGCACGAGAAGGAGATCCTCCCGCGACGGAGGCTCGGGCTCCGCGAAATCCTCGGGCGCGCACGCCTTCCCCGCGAGGAGTGCGAGCCGCACGAGGCGGTACTTCGCGGTCGGGAAGACGTGCGGGCCGATGTCGACCTCGTACCGATCGGTCGCGACGAAGATCGGTTTCATAATGGATTGTTCGGGGGCGAAAGGACCTGGAACGTCTCGTCGTTCGTGGGGAGCGAAACACCGTCGGCGAACGTGTAGGTGACGCGCCACCGGTAGATCCGATTCGCCGAGAAGCCGAGCCCGCCGGGGCAAGGGAGCATCGTGTCGCGCGTCGCTTGCGACCAGAGAAGCATTCCGTCCTGATCCATGACCTCGAGGAAGAACCGCTCTGCCCCGTTCGGGCGGTTCCAGACGAACGCGTCCGCCGCGCCGACAGGTCCGATCGGAGAGAGCAGGTACTTGCGCCCGACCACCGGTCCCGGGGCCCGCACTCGTGCGAGGAGAACGACCGCGAGGACGAGAAGGACCGCCGCTCCGGCGAGGAGGAGGGCGGCCGCTCTTCCCCGGCGGGAGGCGATCCGGGTGCGCGTGCCATTCATGACAGCGAGCACTCTACGCCCCGGCGGGGGGCGGGTCAAGCCCGCGGGCGGCGGCCCGGCGGGCAGGGGCCCAACAACGGAAAAACGCTGGAAACTGGCCGGTTTTCGTGATAAACTGTCTCATCCTCAAAGGGATCGAAGGGATCGTTACGCCGCGATCAGAAGGTATGTGCGACTCGACAAGGAGGTTCATGATGCGGTCTTCGTTACCGGGTTCCCTCGCTTGGCTCGTCCTGCTGCTCGCCTTTCCTGCCGTCGCGTCCGCGAGCGAGTTCCTCGGGCTGGACGCCAACACCAACCTCGTGTGCGAACCGACGGACGACATGCTCTTCGATGCGACGGCCGGGGATGTGGGGACGACGAAGTCGATCCGGGTCTTTATCGACGACATCCCGAAGGGCGTCTTCGGACACGGGTGCACGTTCTGCGTCACGGACAAGGAGAAGATCGGCAACGCGACCTTCACCTATACATCCCCGACCGGATGGACCAACTTCACGGTCTTCGCTTCCGACACGGGGACTTTCCCGATCGATATCAGCGAGTTCATCACCGATCGGTATCCGAACTACAAGTGTTGGTCGATCAGCGCCTATGACTTCTCCTTCGAGAGTCCCGTTCCCGCGAACACACCGTACGCGGTCGGGACCTTGCAGTATCAGGTCGCGGACGAGGGGTGCATTCAGTGGGTGCTCGACGGGCCGTTCTCGGCCGTCCAGACGACGGGCTTCTCGACTCTCTACTTCGAAGGGCCCGACGAGACGTGCGACACGGTCTCCTGTCCCTCCGGCCCCGCGACTTGCGAGCTGCCTTCTCCGACGCTCGAGCTTCCCGCGGATGCGGCGACCTGCTTGGCGTGTCCGGTAACGTTGGATTGGGCGGATGTCGCCACCGCGGCGGGGTACCGGGTGCAGATCGGGTCGAGCTGCGGAACGGGAGACGAATACGACGTCGTCGCATCGAGCTACAGCTTCGCCTGCTTGCCCGGGCAGACGTACTTCTGGCACGTGAAGACGAAGTGCGCGAACGGGGAGTTCGGGCAGTACGGAGCGTGTCGGAGCTTCACGGCCGCTCCCTCCCCTCTCGGAGCGCCGACATTGCAGACCCCGTCGAACGGGGCGACGTGTCAGGGGACGTCGGGGACGTTGGACTGGTCGGACGTCGCGGGGGCGGCGGGGTATCGGGTGCGGATCGGGACGACGTGCGGGACGGGTACGGAGTACGACGTGGTCGCGTCGCAGTACGGGTTTTCGGGGCTTGCGGCGGGGACGACGTATTTTTGGCAGGTGAAGACGAAGAACGCGTGCAACACGTACGGGGAGTACTCGGCGTGTTTCTCGTTCACGACAGTGCCGGCGGCTCCCGGGGTTGCGACTCTCTTGAGCCCCGCGGACGGGGCTTCGGGTCTCGCGTGTCCGCTGCCTCTCGATTGGTCGGACGTGGCGGGTGCGATCGGATACGAGGTGCGCGTGGGCGCGAGCTGCGGCACGGGCACCGTGTATGCGACGGCGATCTCCAGCTACACTTTCTCCTGCCAGCAGGGCCTAACCTACTACTGGCAGGTTCGCGCGAGAGCGGATTGCGGGGTGTTCGGCTCGTGGTCGCCCTGTCGATCGTTCAGCACGCTCGCGGTGCCCCCGCCCGAGATCAACGAGACGACTCCGGCCTGCCCGATTCCGGACGCGACGCTTGGTGAGCCGTATCCCTCGGGTGTCGTCTTCACGGCGACCGGAGGGATTCCCCCGTACCTATGGGGTCAGTCGGGTCTTCCGGAGGGGATGAACATCAACACCACGACGGGCGAGATCTACGGGACGCCGACCGTTTCGGGCGGGTTCGCGTTCCTCGTCACCGTCGAGGGGGGCGGCGTCGACGAGAGGGCCTGCTCCCTCTTCGTGCGCGAGTACGGAGTGGACGTCACGCTCGTCAGCCCGGACACGACGTGGCTCATCCCGCCGCAGACCATCTACCACGACTTCGAGGTGAGGAACACCGGCAACGTGACGGAGACCTTCTATCTCACGCCTTCGTCCTTACTCGGGATGCCGGTCTCGATCGTGGGGCAGACGTTCGTGAATCTCGGACCCGGACAGGCGGCCACGGTCGAAGTGCAGCACCAGGTCCTTTCCGTCTCGTGTCCGCTTTCCGGAGCCTACGTGTTTGAACAGGCCCGGCTCTTCGCCACGAACGTGGACAAGGACGCGGAGTCCGCGCCGGTCGCGGACGTGGACACGGCCTTCGTCGGGATCGGGTTCGTGAAAGGCGTGGATGTTTCGGTCCTCACGAACAGCGTGTGCGGCGCGCCGGGGACGGTGCACCCGGTCGCCTATGAGGTCGAGAACACCGGGGAATGCCTTGACACCTTCAACCTGCAGGCCAGTGTCGACATGCCGAGCTGGTTCGTCTCGCTTCCGGGCGGGCCGTTCGTTGTTCTCGCGGGAGGAGCCTCCGCGGAAGTGACCGTGAACGTCTCGATCCCGGGGGGCGCGCTCTGCACGGAAACGGCCGAGGTCGCTCTACGAGCGGTCGGCCGCGTGTTCAACGCGGCGAATGCCGCTACCGCCACGGAGTGCGTGCAGGATGTCCTCGACGGAATGCTGAGCGACGAGGCGAACCGGAATGGCGCTCCGGGCGACACGGTCGATTACCAGTTCACCTTGACGAACACGGGGAACTGCCCGGCGGAGTATCTGGTGATCTTCACCGCCCTCTGGGGGAAAACCCCGGAGGGCGTGCGGGAGACCCTCGATCCGGGCGACACGGCGATCGTGGACGTGGGACACATCGTTCCGGAAGGAGCGACGGAGGGGGACAAGGACAAGCTCTGCGCGATCCTCGAGATCGTGTCCGACAAGGGTGCGAAGCAAGACCCGATCGACGAGAGCTGTGTCCTCACGACCGTGGTCGTTCCGTGCGACGCCGGGGTCGACGTGTATGGAGACACGTTCCTTGGCGGCGTTCCGGGCGACTCGCTTTATGCCGACTTCTTCGTGGAGAACATCGGGGGCGATCCGGACCAGTACGCGCTGACAGCAACCTGCGCCCAAGGCTGGTTCGTCGAGATCGTCGGGGACCCGACGACGCCGGTTCTTAACCCGGGCGGCATCGACAACGTCGAGGTGCTGGTCGTGATCCCGAACGGGGAGCCGTGCGGCTCGATCGCGATGGTGGAGCTTGCCGCGGTTTCCTTCTGTGATCCCGCGGTGTGGGACGCGCACACGGTTGAGATCTCCGTCGACCCGCTCTGCGGCGTCTCCGTGGTCGCGCGCACGGAGGACACGACGGGGACCGCGGGCCAGACGATGGACTATCTGTTCCGCGTGACGAACGAGGGGAACTGCACGTTCGACTTCGGCATCGAGGTCTTCCAGACCCCCGACTGGGACACCCTGTTCGGCGATTCCTTCAAGACCCTGCAGCCGGGCCAGTGGTACGACTTCCCGGTAAGACTCGGAATCCCTGCGGACGCCGAGACCGGGGACGAGCACAAGTTCGTCGTCTGCGTGCAGTGCTTCGGGATCGGCAAGGGTGATCCGGCGCCGCCGGTTTGCGACTCGACGATCACGCGCGTTCTCACCGGGTGCGTCGCCGAGCAGCCGATCCTCTCGCTCGGCGGCTATCGCACGATCAGCTACACGCCGTACGGCCTCTGGACGGTCCAGGTGCAGGTGAAAAACAACGGGCCGGGTAAGGCGCGGTCGATCGGAGCTCAGATGCACGACGATCTTGCGTGGCTCCTCATCGCCGATGGGAACTGCAGCTATCCGGATCTGGCTCCGGGCGCCTCGAGCTACGGAATCGACACTTATACCTTTGATCTGCGAAACTATCCGGGCGGAAGCTTCAACGTCTGGTTCGATGTGACGTACACCGACACGTGCGGGATGCAGTACCAGGTCCGGCTCGACCCGACCTTCCTGGAGCCCGAAGAGAACGGGCTTCCGGGCGTGACGCCGGCGCGGTTCGTCCTGCACCAGAACATCCCGAACCCCTTCAACCCGGAGACCGCGATCTCGTTTGAGCTCCCCTCGGGCGCGTTCAGCGAGCTCGTGATCTACAACACGGCGGGCCAGGTCGTGAAGAGGCTCTGGGCGGGGAGCCTCCCGGCCGGGCTCCATACGTTCCTCTGGGAAGGGGATTCGGATCAGGGAAGTGCCGTGCCTTCAGGGACTTACTTCTACTCCCTGAGGAGCGGAGGGCTCACGGACACGAAGAGGATGGTCCTGATCCGATAGGAGGCGTGCGCAGGCCCTTGACGGGCCTGGCGAGAGCGTGCTAACATTCTGGTCAGAAAGGACAGGAGGATCAACACGATGGAAGCAAGAAAGAAGAGTCCTTACGAGAAGCCCGAACTCGTGCGGCACGGGAACCTGAAGGAGATCACGATGATTTCCTTCGCGCCGCCTCCTCCCGGGGAGCCTGGAAGGGTGGACAAGCCCCACGAGGCGGGCTGGGTCTAGGAGATCGAGCGAGCGTTCGCGGCGGGGGGATCGCCGGATTCCCCCGCCTTGCTTGCTCTATGCGCGCTCGCCCGCGGTCGGGCGCGCGAGAGATGTGTTGTTCCGACGATCCGGCCGACCCGCGCGAACCGTGAGCCGCGCTCCTCGCGTGCCCCGCTCCCCGGGTGGACATCGACGGCCATGAGAGTTCTCGCCGTTCTCCTCCTCGCGTTCCTTCTCGCGCCGGCGGCTCCTTCGCCGGCGGGATACGATCTCTGGACAGCCGAGGGCGGGCCCTTCGGCGGCCGCGTTCCCGTTCTTCATTCACGAACTTCCGATGGTTCGATCTTCGCTGGGACCGAGGGAGGAGGGATCTTCCGGCGGAGCGGCGGCCGCTGGGAGCCGCAGAACAGCGGGATCCTCGTCTTCGACGCGCTCGCCTTCGCCGAGCATCCGCTCGACGCGGACACGATGTTTGCCGGAACGGGAGGAGGAGGGGTCTATCGGAGCGCGAACGGCGGGAGAAGCTGGTTCCCGACGAACAACGGCCTCGCCAACCTCATGGTGCGCGACCTCGCGTATCAACCGGGCGGGACGCGTCTTTTCGCCGCCACGGCGGGCGGCGGGATCTTCCGGAGCGATGACGCCGGGACGACCTGGTTCCCGTCGAACACGGGCCTCGCGGTCCTCTCCGTGCGCGCTCTCGCCTTCGCCCCTTCCTCCCCAAACATCTGCTACGCCGCGACCGACGGCGGCGTCTTCTTCTCGTTCGACGGCGGGCAGACGTGGTCGCCTCGTTCGGCCGGCATCGCCGAGTCGAGCGTGGCGGATGTCGTGGTCGATCCGGCGAACGCGAACCTCGCGTACGCCGCGACGCTCGGGGGCGGAGTCTACCGGACGACGAACGGCGGGCTCAGCTGGTCGGCGCGCCGCGCCGGAATGGGCGAGGTGTACGCCGAGGAGCTCCTGATCCGTCCCGGCGCCTCTCAGACGATCTGGGCGGCGACCCGGAACGGCGTCTTCGAGACGTTCGACGGGGGCGCGAGCTGGACGGCGAGGAACGCGGGCCTCGCCGACACCATCGCGTGCTCGCTTCTTCTTCATGACGATACGATTTATACAGGAACTTTCTGGGGCGGCGTGTTCGGGTCCCATGAGCCGGCCTCCGGGTGGTCGGCGGTGAATGAGGGTCTCACCAACCGCTTCGTGTGGGAGCTCGCCGTCTCCCCTCACGACGCCGGCGTCGTTTGGGCCGCGTCGTACGGCGGGCTTTCCGTGACGACCGACACCGGATGGACGTGGGCGGAGGCTTCGAACGGAGTCCTTCGGCGCGACATGCGAACCGTCGCGGTAAGCCCCGTCGATCCGGGAAGGCTTCTCTCCGGCGCGTTCTACGGCGGGGTGTTCCGCTCGTCGAACGGAGGCGCGAGCTGGGTCCCCTCCAACAGCGGCCTCCCCTCGAACCCGACGGCGACCGCGATCCGCTACCGGCCGGGGAGCGGCAGCCACGTTCTCTGCGGGACGTGGGCCGGCGTGTACCGGAGCTCGAACGGAGGGAGCGGCTGGAGTTCGTCGACGTCGGGGATGGGATCGAAGAAGGTGTGGGGAATGGCGACCGTCGAGACGGCGCCGATGCTCGTGTACGCGGGGACCTACGAGAACGGGCTCTTCCGCTCGCGCGACTTCGGCGCCACGTGGGATTCGGTTCCGATCCCCGAGCGCTACGTGCGGGCGATCGCGGTCGATCCGTCGGACACGTCGATCGTCTACGCGGGCGGATACTACAAGGAGGGCGGCGGCGGCGGCGTCTACAAGTCGACGGACGGCGGCGCGAGCTGGACGCGAAAGAACGAAGGCCTGATCGATCGGAGCGTGTGGTGCTTGTCCGTCGATCGGGAGGATCCCCTGCACGTCCTTGTCGCGACGGCGGGGGGCGTGTGCGAAACGTGGGACGGCGGGGAAACGTGGGAGCCGCTCCTCGCGGGGCTCCAACCGTTGGATATCCGCTGGGTCTCGCCGGCAGCCGACCGAGTTCTCGCCGGATCGTTCGGCGGTTCGGTCCCGTGGTACGAGGACGCGATCGCCGCCGTGGCGGGAGCGGTCGATCGTCCGGAGGGGCCGCTCCTGATCGCCGTCTCTCCGAATCCGTTCAACCCGGCGACCCGGATCGACGTCGTGTTCGCCGGGACCCGCTCTTCTCTCGACCTTTCCCTCTACGATCTCCGGGGGCGCTTCGTGCGAAGGTTGCACGAGGGGCCGGCCCCGGCGGGATCGCTTCATCTCATCTGGGACGGAGAGGACGCGCGCGGGACGCCGCTCCCTTCGGGTGTCTACTTCGCGGTCGCATCCTCGGCCGATGCGCGCGCCGTGCGGAAGGTCGTCATCATCCGATAGGAACGAAGACCGCGGGGCGCATGGCGGCCTGGATCGCTTGACACCGCCGCGAACCGGCGGCTAAGGTTTCGGCGAGGTTCGCGCGATGACCGTGCTCCAGAAGTGTCCGGCCTGCGGCCGGCCGACGCCCGAGGAGAACCTTCGGTGCATCTACTGCGGGGAGAGGCTCCCGGTGCAAGGGGGAGTTCTCGGCTCGTTCCGCTTCGGGGTCGGGCGCGCGCTCTTCTTGGCGGCCGCGATCTTCCTTGTTCTCTTCTTCCTATGGCTCTACCTCCGTTGAATCGCCGAGGGAGACTCGATCGGCGCGCGCGCCGGCGGGAGTCACGCGCGCGGTTTCTCCTCTTCCTCTTCCTTCTTCTCCTCCTCTCCGCGGGCTGCTCGCTCCGAAGCGACATGCGCCCCGAGGACCGGGCGGGCGCCGCTGCGGAGCGGGGTTTCCGTCTCCTCTCGGAAGGGAAGTGGTCGCACGCGATGGGAGCATTCCGCCACGCGCTCGATCTCGATCCCAACCACGCTCCCGCCCGGTGCGGGCTCGGACGGGTCTTCATCGAGACCGGTTACTGGAGCGGGGCGGAAGCGAACCTCCTCCGCGCGATCGAGCTCCGTCCCGAGTACGGGGACGCGGAGCTCGGCCTCGCGACGCTCTACTTCCGCATGGGGCGCTACGACGACGCGGAGCGCCGTGTGCTTGAGGCGGCAAGGAACGGGGCGGGCGAATCGCCGCGCGCGCGGCATCTCCTCGGGCTCTTCGCGGAGCGTCGCGGGATGCGATCCGAGGCGGAAGCCCATTACCGGGAGGGGCTCCGCGCCGCCCCCGGGGACGAGGACCTCCGTCTCGCTCTCGTCGACCTTCTCCGCGCGGAGGGCCGCTACCGGGAGGCTCTGGAGGAGATCGAGCGCGAACGTTTCATGCGCGGGAAGGAAGACGAGATCCGTCTTCGTCTCGCCGACTGCCGGCTCCACACCGGGCAGGAGCTCGAAGCGGAGAGGTTGTACCGCCAGCTCGCTCTCTCGGGCGCTCATGCGGAGGCCGCGCGTGAGGGGCTCATCCTCCTCTCGCTCCGCCGCGGGGACGCGGAGGAGACCGCGCGGCATCTTCTCGCCTACGCCGGGCTCCTCGAAGGAGAGGATGCGGCGCGCGTCCGCGACTTGGTCGGCGTCCTCGCTTCGACCGATCCGCTCTTCTCGTTCCTCGAGAGATGCCGCGAGGTTCGGGAGGAAGCATCGGACGGCTTGAAGGAGCGGATCGACCGGTGGATCCGGGAGCTCGAGGAGCGTTCCCCGTAGTTGCTTGAGACACGAATGAATCGTTCGCCGGAGGGGGCAAGTTGGACACCGGGGCGGTCCGAGAGAAGGGAAAGACCCGGATCCTCTTCTTCGCGGTTCCTCTCGCGGCGGGGCTCGCGCTTCGCGTCTTCTCGCTCGTCCGGTACTCATCCGAGAACCCCTTCGCCGCGCGTCTCTTCTCCGATGCCCATCACTATCTCGAGTGGGCGCGGCTCATCGCCGCGGGAGACGCACCGCGCGAGGCCTTCTATCAGGCGCCCCTCTATCCGTATTTCCTGTCGGCGATCTTCCGCGTGTTCGGAGAGAACCTCACGGCCGTCTACGGGGCGCAGCTCTTCGTCGGGTGCGCCTCGATTCTTCTTGTCGCGGATCTCGCCCGCGCATTCCTCCCCCGGGCGGCGGCGGCGGCAGCAGCGACCGCCTACGCGCTTCATCCGTATCCGGTTCACTTCGAGGAAAAGCTCTTTCCGGAGACGGTCGCTCTCTTCGCCGCGCTTCTCGCGCTCCGCCTCGCGGTTCGTCCGCGCGACTCTCTCCTCGGACGGGCTTCGGCGGGGCTCGCGGCGGGAGTCTCCTCTCTCGCGCGGGCGAACCTCCTCCTCTTCGGGGTTCTCTTCCCGCTTCTCCTTCTTCGTCGGGAGAGGACGGGCGCGCTCCTCTTCGCCGGGGCATTCTTCGTCGTGATCCTTCCGGTCCTCGCGCGGAATCTCGCGGTCGGGGGCGGGTTCGTTCCGATCGCGGCGAACGCGGGCGAGGTCTTTCTTCACGGGAACAACCCGAGCGCCCGCGGCTCGATGGGGAAGGTGAGAGAGCTTCGCGCGGACATCGAAACGCTGGCGACGGAGTCGAGGCGCGTCGCGTCGGAGAAGGCCGGAAGAACGCTGGACGCGGGAGAAGCGTCCGCCTTCTGGTTCCGCGAGGGGCTTCGGTGGGTTCGCGCGAACCCAGGCGCGTACGTCGTGCTCGAACTCCGCAAGCTTCGCCTCCTTCTCTCCGCGCGCTTCACGCCGCTCGGGTCGGACTTCGATTTCGAAACGGCCCGCTTTCCCGGGATTCCGCGGACGCTCGTCTTCCTTCACTATCCGCTTCTCCTCTTCGCCGCGCTCGGACTTCTCCGCTCCGAGGCGCGCCGAAGGATCCCGCCCGCGGTGCTCGTCTTCGCGGCGGTCCAGGTCTTCACGCTTCTCTTCTTCTTCGTCTCGACGCGCTACGTCCTCTTGCTCCTTCCCGTCGCTGCGTGGCTCGCCGGCGCCGGGGCGGCCTTCGGTCTCTCAGGAAGAGGACCGCGTCTTCTCGCGGCTCTCGCGCCCCTCGTGATCCTCCTCGCGCTCGCGGATGCCCGCGCGGACCGCGCGCACGCGACGCCGTACGCGCAGCTCGCGTCCATCCGCTCGGAGGAAGGGCGATGGGAGGAGGCGATCGCTCTCTACGAGGAGGCGCTTCGGATCGCGCCCCTCGAGCTTCGTCACCACCAGAATCTCGCGCGGGCACACGAGGTGCTCGGGGACGCGCGCGCCGCCGCCTCGGTGATCGCCCCCGCGGTCCGCGCGGGGCTCGCCGACGGGCGCACGCTCGGCTACTACGGGGCGCTTCTTCTCCAAATTGGCGAGGAGGACGAAGCGGAGCGAATTCTGCGCGAAGCGATCCGCATCGAACCGAACCGCGCGCGAACCCGCTTCACGCTCGGGCTCGTTCTGGAGAAGACCGGGCGGATCGCGGAAGCGGCAAAGTGCTATCGAGAGGCGTCGCATCTGAACCCGGACGATCCGGATCCGAAGCGGGCTCTTCTTCGGCTTCGCGACCGGCCAACTTCGGGCCATCCAACGAACCGGTCCGAGTGAGGAGGCTCGGGATCGGGGGAAGGGTGCATCGGCTCGATCATTCCTCATTCTCCGGGGCTTGGGTCGGATGAAGTCAGGCGCCCCGGCGAGCTGCGGAACTCGCCGGAAGGCTGGGATCGATTGGCGTCACCCAAGCAGATCCCCGATCCGTTCGAGTCGCGGGCGCCTTCGCAGCTTGTCCCACGACCAGTGGATCATCTCCGCCTTCCCGCGCAGCAGCTTCTCGTCGAGAGGACCCCAGAAGCGGCTGTCGTAACTCTGATTCCTGTTGTCGCCGAGAACGAAGACATGCCCCGCGGGAATCGTGAGGGGGCCGAAATCGGAATGGGAGGGGGGCGCTCCCTTGAGCAAGATATAGTCCTCTTCGACAGGCTTCCCGTCGATGAAGACCCGATTGTCGCGGATCTCGATCTCTTCTCCCGGAAGCGCGATCACCCGCTTGATGTAGTCCTTGTTGTCGGCGGGGGACCGAAAGATCACGATCTCCCCGCGATGAGGCGCGCGGCCTTTGACCTTGTAGGGAGTGAACGGGATCGGGGGCCCGTAGATGAACTTGTTCGCGATCAGGAAGTCCCCGACGAGGAGCGTGTCCTCCATTGATCCCGACGGGATCTGATACGCCTGCACGACGAACGTGCGAAGGAAGAGGACCGAGAAGGCGATGAAGAAGACGTCTTTGAGACGCGCCCAGATGCGGGCGCGCCACGAGACGGAAGGTCGCGGGCTCTCGATCGTTTGGTCCAGGCTGCCCGGCGGGGCGGGATCGCTCGGCTCCATCGTTTCTCCTTTTGATCCTCGTCTTGCACATCACCCGGCAGCGCCGGGTTCCATCGGAGGCACCGACCGGGCGGCGACGCGCCCGAACAGGTTAACGCGGCGGACCGCGCAGGGCAACACCCGTGCCCTGGGTTGACGGAAGCGGGGGCGGCGGGCTATGTTCACGGAGGGACGGCGCCCTCTTAACCTGGATTATGCACGCGTTTTCGTCGCGAGGATGCGGAGCGCGTGCCGAGAGGCCGACTTGGATGAGCCGCTCCCGGAATCGTAGTCTCGGCCCCCCCGGCGCGCTAGGACTTGTCGCTCGTAACCGTCGCGACAAGATCCAAGCGCGCCACGGGTCCCTGTTGAGGAAGCGGCGAAGGAAGGGAGGCCTCGTAGGCGTCTTCTCGCGCGACCGAGGCGGGCACCCGTCCCGGAGGGACGGGTCGCCGAGGAAGCTCCCGGAGCGCGGAAGCGCGAAGGGAGATCTGCGGGCGCAGTTGGAAACGCGTGCATAATCCAGGTTACCCCCCCCTCGGCGCGCCTCCCCTTCCGAGCCGGCATCGAATCCTGATCGAAAGGAGCGATTCATGAGGAACCCAGGAGGACTTCCCGCCCTCGCTCTGGTCGCGGCCGGTCTTTTCGCATGGGCCCCGGAGGCGTCTGCGAATCGGCCGCCCCACATCCGTTGCGCCACCGCCTTCTTTCAGGAGGAGAAAGAGGCCGCCGCGCGGACGGTGGTCCGCCCCTCGAGGGGCGGGCCGTCCCGCGCCGTGCCCCGCAAGGCGATGACGCCGCCCCCCGATCCGAGCGTCGGGGATTCCTGGAACTGGTACATCTGGAAGCTGAACGGACCGCCTCAGGCGGTGATCCGCTCGTGCACGGTGCGCGGCGAAGGAGTGAACTGCTACGTGGTCGTCGAGGACAGCCAGTGGAACGTGAACGTACATCAGGAGCAGGTGGACACGATCCTCGCACGCTTCGATTCGCACTCGCCCGGGCCCTATCCCGACAAGGGGATCTACGATCTCGACACGCTTGCCTTCGGACCTCCCCCGGACGAGCTCGACAACGACCCGAAGATCTACATCCTCTACTACGACTTCGACGTCAACGCGGACGGTTTCTTCTGGTACTTCGACCAGTACCCGGACGGGACCTTCCCGTACGCATCGAACGAGTGCGAGGTGGTCTACATCAATTGCAGCGACCACGACGTCGCGGGAGACTATCTGCTCGCCGTGGTCGCGCACGAGTTCGAGCACATGATCCATTGGAACATGGACGAGGACGAGGTCGCGTGGGTGGACGAAGGGTGTGCGGAGCTCGCGATGTGGCTCTACGGCAATCCGGACGTCATCTCCGGTTTCAACACGAACCCGCACGACCCCCTGGTCACCTGGGGGGGAGCGTGGACCGACTACATCCAGACGTATCTCTGGACGCTCTATTTCCACGAGAGGTACGGGGGGCTTTCCTCGATCCGAAGGGTCGTGGCGGAATGGCAGAACTCCACAGCCGGCTACGACGCGGTGCTCTCTTCGCTCGGATACGGCGTCTCGTTCACCGATGTCTTCGGCGACTGGGTGGTCGCGAACTTCCTCGACGACACGACGCTGGCGGACGGCCGCTACGGCTACGTCGGCGAGGATCTTCCGAGCTTCGTCGCCGTCGAGCACTCGTCCTATCCGGTCGGTCCGGTCAACATGAACGTCCCGATCACCGCGTGCCGGTACCGGCGCCTTCTCAACGGATCGCCGATGGAGCTCCTCTTCGACGGCTCCGACGACGCGATCTGGAAGCCGCGGGTGATCGAGTTCGCGGGCGGAGTCCCGGTCGGCGTCGGGGAGATCCCTCTCGACGGGGCGAACGCAGGGTCGGTTCTTCTCCCCGAGTTCGGGATCGAGCACGACGCGATCGTCGCGGCGTTCGCCCATGCGTCCCCCTACGGGAGCAACGCGATGACCTTCTCCACGGCATGGAGCACCGGCACGGTTCCGGGGACCGGCTTGGTCGTGCGCCTCGATCCGAACGCGCCGAATCCGTTCAACCCGACGACCGAAATCGCCTTCTCGATCGAGAGAAACGGCGAGGCGGCGCTCCGGATCTACGACGCGTCGGGGCGTCTCGTGCGAACGCTTCTCGACGGTCCCGTCTCGGCGGGCGAGAATCGGGCGGTTTGGGACGGGACGGGAGAGGACGGGCGCGTCCTTCCAAGCGGCGTCTACATGTACCGGCTCGACGCCGATGGAACGAGCCGCTCGAGGAAGATGACACTCATGCGGTGAGGAGGCCGGAGGCCTCGCCGATTCGGACGCGGATTGGACGGATCGAGGGCCATGAAGATCGTCGTGGTGATGCCGGCCAGGAACGCCGAGGCCACGCTCGAGAAGACCGTGAGGGACATCCCGATGGGGTCGGTCGGCGAGATCATTCTCGTCGACGACGCGTCGACCGATCGGACGGTCGAGATCGCGCGCGGCCTCGGCCTTCGCGCGATCGAGCTCCCGAGGCGCTCCGGGTACGGCGGAAACCAGAAGCGCTGCTACGAGGAAGCGCTCGCCGCCGGCGCCGACATCGTGGTCATGGTCCACCCGGACTATCAATACGATTCCCGCCTTCTCCCCTACATGATCGGCTTCATCAAGGACGGGGTGTGCGACGTGATCCTCGGCTCCCGCATCCGGACGCGGCGGGAGGCGCTCGCCTCCGGAATGCCGGTGTACAAGTACTTCGCGAACCGAGCGCTCACGCTTGTCGAAAACCTCGTGCTCGGGCTCAATCTCTCCGAGTGCCACACGGGGTATCGCGCGTACCGGCGCGAAGTGCTCGAGCGGGTGCGCTACGATCGCTTCGACGACGGGTTCGTGTTCGACAGCGAGTTTCTCGTCGCGGTCGCCGCTCTCGGGTTCCGCATCGCCGATGTGCCGGTCCCCTGCCGCTACTTCGACGAGGCTTCCCAGATCCGCTTCCGGGCGAGCGTCCGGTACGGCCTCGGCACTCTCGGCGTTCTCGGCGCGTACATTCTCCATCGCGCGCGAATTCGCAGGGACGTCCGGTTCGTGCCCCGATAGGGAAGGCGCGCGGTTCGTGATACGATCGATGAGGGGCGCCGCGGGAGGGCGATCAGGAGGGCGAGTTGGCGATTCAAGAGAGGACGGCGGATGCTTCGTCGCGAGGGAGGGGCGGAGATCCCGCGCTCTTCGCGCACGCTCTCGCGGCCGCCGTTGTTGCAGCGGTGATGACCGTCTGGCCGATTTTCCGGATCGCCCGCGATTGGCCCGGCCTCGCCGACCGCGTTCTCCTCACGATCCTTTTCTTCGCCCTCTTCGCGGCCGGCACAATCGGGAGCGCCGCGCTCGCTCGCGCGTGGGCGAGGCTCCGCGGACGCGATCGGCCGTCCGTCGGAGTCCGCGCCCTTTGGATCTACCTTCTTCTTCTCGTTCCTTTCGGCGTAGTTCGTTTCGTGTCGATGCGCCCGACCTACCTCTTCGATCCCGCGGTCGGCCTCCCGATCGCCGCGGCGGCCCTCGTTCTCCTGCCGGTCGCCCGTTTCGCCGCCCGCCGAGTCGCGCCCCTTCGTCTCCGTCCGATCGGGACCGCCGCCGCGCATCTTCTTCTTCTCGTCCCGATCCTCGGTGCCGGCGCGGGAAGCGACCCGCCGCCTCTCCCCTCGGCGCTCGCTCCGGAGGGCCCCCGGTTCCGTGTCTGTCATCTCGAGTACGACGGCATTTCGCACGGGCTCGTCGAACGCTTCATCGGTGAAGGGATCCTCCCGAACTTCGAGGCGCTTCTCGCCCGCGGGGCGCGCGCGGATCTTCTCCCGCGGATCTCCGAGCTGAACCCGTTTATCGACAGCGCCTCGCGCGGGATGCGGAGTCCCGTCGTCTGGACGAGCATCCATACCGGGCGCGACCCGCACGAACACGGCGTTCACGATTTCGAGGCGACCGGAATCGCCTTCCTCTCGGATCCGATCCCGTTCCGCGTCCCTCTCGCCGGATCCCGTCTCGGCGGCCTTCTCGGCGTCTCGAGGATCACCGCGAACCGAACCTTCGTGCGCGAACCGTTCGTGTGGGAAATCGCGGAAGCGGCCGGGCTTCTTCCAGGGACGATCGGCGCCCAGCTCACCTCGCCGGTCGTTCCAACCGCCGGTTATCTTGTCGCGAACGAAGCGGTGACGATCCGGAAGCAGAATCTCTGGTACCCGCCCGATCTTCTCACCGCGGATGAGGAGGAGAGATTCCGCGACCCGTCGATCGGCGCGGAGATGGAGAGCCGATTCGGCTTCTCCTCTTCCGCCGACATCGACCGCCCGTTCGTTTCGGGCTCGCTCATCGACCGTTATCACCATGCCCTCTCCCGCATCTACCGGAGGGACTCGCGGCTCGCGGAGCTGGCCTTCTCTCTTCTCGATCGGACCCGGCCGGATCTTCTCACCCTCTACTTCTCCGGCCCGGACGACTCGCAGCATTTCTTCTGGAAGCACACGTTCTCTCCCGAGGCGCCGATCGACGGGGAGGAGCGGAAGGCCTTCTGCCGGGTGATCCCGGAGTACCTCCGATTTCTCGATTCGGTGATCGGGGAAGTGGAGGAGCGCTTCGACCCGAACGAGACCGTCTTCATCATTTCCGCCGACCACGGGCTCGGGCCGTACGATCTTCACCCGTCCTTCTCGCGGCTTCTCGGTCTCCGCCGCGAGCGCCACGAGTTCAACACGGGGAGCCATCGCCGCCGAGCCCTCTTCCTGATCGCGGGGCCGCCGATCCGCGAGGGAGTCCGGATCGCCGACGTGCGCGAGGTCGACGTCACCCCGACGATTCTCTATCTTCTAGGGCTTCCGGTCGCAGAGGACATGGACGGAGAGGTGATCGTCGAGGCGATCGACCCGGACTTTCTCCGCGCGAACCCGGTGCGCGCCGTGCCGAGCTACTCATCTCTTCGCCGAACGGGGGCGTTCCACCTCGAGGACGACGAGGAGACGCGGGAGCGCCTGAAGGCGCTCGGGTACATCCAGTAGTCCGGTCATCGAGCGGATCGGGCGGATTCCTTGACGAGCGAAGCGAACGCCAGCGCCGCCGGTGAGAGATAGCGGTCGAGCGGGCGGATGAGCCCCGTCCGTCTTTCGAGGCGGGCCCCCGAGAGCGCGGGGGAGGCGAGGCGCCCTTCCCGGAGGTCGGCGCGCACCGAGCGGCCGGGCAGGATCGAGAACCCGAGCCCCACCTCCACGAGCTTCTTGATCGCCTCCGGACTCGAGATCTCCATGGCGATCCGCGGCGCGAGCCCCCTCGTCGCGAACGTGCGGTCGACTTCGCGGCGCGTCACCGAGTCCGCCTTGAACGTGATCATCGGGATCGAGGCGAGGTCTTCGAGCAGGACTCGCGCTCGCGCCGCGAGAGGATGGCGCCGCGGGAGGATGGGAAGGAGATCATCCCGGTCGATCACGTCGACCGCGAGGTCGTCTCCGTCGACGGGGAGGTTCGCCACGGCGAGCTCGATCCTCCCCGCACGAAGGGCTTCGAGCAGGGGGACGCTCCCCTCGACCGCGACGGAGAGCTCCACCTCCGGATAGAGGCGGACGAAGCGCCGGTAGGCGCGCGGCAAGACGTAGATGCTCGCCACGTCAGTCGTGCCGATGTCGAGGCGTCCCCTTTTCAAGGAGCGGAAGTCTCTCGCCGCCCGGGCGAGGTCCTCGGCCGAGCGGACGAGATCCTCCGCGATCGGGAGGAGGTGCGTTCCCGCCGCCGTGAGGCGAACCTCCTTCCCTCGTCTCTCGAGGAGCGGTTCACCGATCTCCTCCTCCAACCGGCGGACGCGGGTGGATACGGAGGGCTGCGACAGATGAAGAACACGGGCCGCCGCCGAGAAGCCGCCCTCGCGGACGACGGCGAGAAACGCGCGCACGTTGGGAAGCTCCATGTCGATCCTCCGGACCTCGCGGCGGTCGGGCCGCTCGCGCTGCCGCCGTCGCTCATCCTATAGGATTCCTCTATCGAATTCATCCAAACTATGCATGATATCAATCGGTCTCCCGGCGGTATTCTCCGTCAGAACCGGCCGGAACCCGGCCGTCTGGAAAGGAGCATTCATGAGCAAGGCGGAAATCCGAGAGGCGAAGGGGAAGCTCGGCGTGCTTACCCCCGGAATCGGAGCGGTCTCGACCACCTTCATGGCCGGCGTCGAAGCGGTCCGCAGGGGAATCGCCGAGCCGATCGGATCCTTGGCGCAGATGGGAACGATCCGTCTCGGAAAGCGGACGGAGAACCGCGTCCCCGCGCTGCGGGAGTTCGTCCCCCTCGCCGGTCTCGATGATCTCGTCTTCGGGGGATGGGATATCTTCGAGGACAACTGCTACGAGGCGGCGTGCAAGGCCGGAGTTCTCGAGAAGGATCTTCTCGGGAGGGTGAAGCCGCTTCTCGAATCGATCGTCCCGATGCCCGCGGTCTTCGATAATCGATATGTCAAGAAGCTCTCGGGACCGAACGTCAAGAAGGGGGCGAACTGGTACGATCTTGCCGAACAGGTGATGGAGGACATCCAGGCGTTCCAGAAAGCGAACGGAGTCGAGCGTTCGGTGATGATCTGGTGCGCCTCGACCGAGATCTTCATCCAGCCGGCGGACGTGCACGGGTCGCTTCGGGCGTTCGAGGAGGGCTTGAAGAGAAGGGACGAGCGGATCTCTCCGAGCATGGTGTACGCCTACGCGGCGATCCGCTCCGGGCTTCCCTTCGCGAACGGAGCCCCGAACCTCACGGTCGACATCCCGGCGCTCATCGAGCTCGCGCGCGAGAGGAGCGTGCCGATCGCGGGGAAGGACCTTAAGACCGGCCAAACCCTCATGAAGACGATCCTCGCGCCCGGCTTCAAGGCGCGCCTCCTCGGCGTGTCCGGCTGGTTCTCGACGAACATCCTCGGCAATCGGGACGGCGAGGTCCTCGACGATCCCGAATCGTTCAAGACGAAAGAAGCCTCGAAGCTCTCCGTCCTCGAGGAGATTCTGCAGCCGCATCTCTACCCGACGCTCTACCGCGATCTCTACCACAAGGTGCGGATCAACTACTATCCGCCGCGCGGGGACAACAAGGAGGGATGGGACAACATCGACATCTTCGGTTGGCTCGGCTACCCAATGCAGATCAAGGTCGACTTCCTCTGCCGGGATTCCATTCTCGCGGCGCCGATCGTTCTTGACCTGGCGCTCTTCCTCGACCTCTCGGCTCGAGCCGGAAGGCGGGGGATCCAGGAATGGCTTTCTTTCTACTTCAAGAGCCCGATGACCGCGCCGGGTCTTTATCCGGAGCACGATCTCTTCATCCAGCTGATGAAGTTGAAGAACACGCTGCGAGACATGAAGGGGGAGGAGCTGATCCACCATCTCGGCTCGGAGTACTACGACTAGTTCTCATCCGACAGAAACTCGACCGGTGTCTTCTGGGCCGGGGCCCGGGGCAAGGGGGCACCGGAAGAAGCACTCCTCGCGCGCCGGGCCGGCGAAACGGTGGATACCTGGTGTCGGATACCTGGTGTCGAGCCGAACCTGTTGCCACAGGTTTCCGGTACCTGATACCCACCTTCCCCCGCGAGCCTGTCGGGGGCCCTTCTGTTGCGGAAGTGCGGCGGATCGGCTCTGATAAGGTATCGGATACCGCATACCATCGGGTATCCGGTACAGGACCAGCGGGGACTACAGGACCAGCGGGGACCCTGGAGGGCCCGGGAGAGCCGATTCGAGCGGTTTCTCGCCTGCCCCGGCCCGATCCCTGTTGCCGCTTGGCGCGGAACGTGTTAGAGTTACTTTGACTGCTCCCCAATCGAAAGGTGGGCCGGTCGGGCGCGATGCGTTTCCCCCACGCGGGGTGAGCGCGGCCCGAAGGGCGCTCCGGTTGTTTCCGATAGGCGCGTTTCCGTTACGGGGGAATCGAACATGACACGAGCCCGCCAGGCCCTTCTCGCGGCGTTCCTTCTTGTCTTGCCGGCGCTCGCTGCTGCCGGCGCCGATGACGCGACGGTCTATGAGATCCAACAAGGGACCTATTCCACGTACACGTGGGTGACCGTCGACAGCATCGTTGTCACCGGGGTGATCTCCGACGGTTTCTTCATCATGGAGAACGCCGGAGGTCCGTACAGCGGGATTCTTGTCCGATACGGAACGACGCCTCCCCTTTCGCGAGGGGCGTTCGTCACCGTGTCCGGGTACTACCTCGAGCAGAGCGGGAACTCGATCATCAACGCGTCGAGCGGCGTCGGCGGCCAGGTCACGATTCTCGGAACCGGTTTCCCCGAGCCCCCCGCCTCGGCGGCGACCGTCGGAGACATCAACACCGGGAGTCCGACAGCGGAGCAGTGGGAAGGCGTCCTCGTGACGCTCGACTCGGTCCTTTGCGTGTCGGTCGGGGGGAGCGACTGGCGCGCGGTCGAGTACGACGGGGAAGCGCCGGGCGAGACCCTTCTCGTCGGAAGCCTCATGACGTACAGCCGGCCGTCCGCCGGCGACTCGCTCGTGAAGCTCGCCGGCGTCCTCTACTACGGCTCCAGTCAATTCCAGCTGCAGCCGCGGGACAACTTCGATGTGGTCGGGCTCGATCATGTCCCGCCCGGGACGATCACGGACCTCGCCGCTTCGCCGGGCGAGTACAACGGGTCGGTCCTCCTCACCTGGACCGCGACCGGAGACGATGGATCGTCGGGGACCGCGAGCGCGTACATCGCCCGTTGGGCTTCCGCGCCGATCACAGGGGCGAATTGGGCCTCCGCGACCGATCTTTCCGGCGAGCCGATCCCGCAGCCGTCCGGTTCGCAAGAAACATGGCTCGCGACCGGACTTCCGGCCGGACAGACGGTCTACCTCGCGATCCGAGCGATGGACGAGGCGAACCAGCTCGGCGGCGTGTCGAACAGCCCGTCGGCCGTCGTGACGGACACGCAGCCGAGGCTGACGATCCACTGCATCAACGTCGGGCAGGGCGACTGCACGCTGATCCAATCGGGAACGGGAAAGACCTTCCTCTACGACGCGGGCTTCAACGGCGTGGGATCCTCCAAGGTCGTTCCCTACCTGCAGGGGCTCGGCATCACGCAGCTCACCTACATGGGCGCGTCTCACTACGACGCGGATCACATCGGAGGGCTCGACGAGGTCTTCTACGCGGTCGGCGTCGATTCCGCCTGCTACGACCGCGGTTGGTCCTACACGACGCAAAGCTACTATGATTACGTGAACGCGATCGGTTCGCTCCGCCGCACGATCAACGACGGCGACGTGATCGATCTCGGGGACGGCGTGACGATCCGGTGCGTCTGCGTGAACGGGAACGGCCTTCTCTCGCCGCCGTTCAACTACACGCAGTACGACGAGAACGATCTCAGCATCGGGTACGTGGTCGAGGTCGGGAGCTTCCAGTTCTTTGTGGGCGGGGACATCTCGGGGAACACCAATTGCACTCCTTATCGCGACATCGAGACCTCGGTCGGCGTGGAGGTCGGCGACGTCGAGGTGCTCCGCACGAACCACCACGGAAGCCACTGCAACTCGAACTCGAGCTTCGTGAACGCGCTCAATCCGGAAGCCGCGATCATCTCCGTTGGGAACGGAAATCCTTACGGCCATCCGACGTCCACCGTGATCAACCGGCTCGTGAACGTCGGGGCCTACATCTACCAGACAGAGCAGGGAACGGGCGGTTCGATCCCAACAGGGAAGGGGGAGATCGCCGGGGACATCGTGATCCGCACGAACGGCTTCTGCACCTACACGGTTCAGGATTCCATCTACATGGTGGACGCGGTGACGGACGTGCGGCTCGCCGGCGCGGCGCCCGCGCGTTCGATGCTCTGGCCCAACACGCCGAATCCATTCAACCCCTCCACGACGATCGCCTACGATGTGGCGGAGGCGGGGCCGGTCCGGCTTCTCGTTCTCGACGTGCGCGGGCGGGTGGTGAGCGTGCTCGCTTCCCGGCCGCACAGCGCGGGTTCCTTTATGCATGTATGGAATGGGACGGACGGCGAGGGGAGAGAGGTTCCTTCCGGCGTCTACTTCGTCCGGCTCGAGAACGGAGGGTCGGCGGACATCCGGAAGATGACCTTGATCCGATAGGCGGGGGCGGGACAACCCTCGCTCCGTGAGCGACGAACGAACGCCGAGCCCGGGAGAAGACGCTCCCGGGCTCTTCTCATGAGCGCGCCGCGCGAGGGGACCCGCGCGTAGTTCTATCGTTCGGCGAACGCGGGCTGTTAGTATCGTTCGGCGATGCCGGGAGGTCCGTCTTTCGGCGGCGCGCACGGAGGGACCGGAATCGTGGCGGCGGGATCGGAACGGGAACGAAGGCGGCTGAATCTCGCGGAACAGCTCGTGGGTCGGATTCAATCCTTGGAGCGCGGCGAGCTCGGCGTCGGAACCGGCATCGTCGTCTTCCTGTCGATCGTCCTCGTGCGGAACGTTCTCGAGGGAACTCTGGAGAAGACCCGCTTCATCGGCTTCGTTTCCGATCCCTGGGTCTCCGCACTCATGGTTCTCGACCACTTCGCGGTCTTCTACGCGGCGCTCTACGTCGTCCTCGCGCTCGCGCTCTCCTCGGCGATGCGCGCGCCTCTCGCCGGCGTGCTTCGGGTCCTTCTCGCCGGCTGGGTCCTCATCCTGATCCCTCCGATCGTGGACTCCTTCGCATCCGGCGGGCGCGGCTACGCGATCACCTATCTTCCGAACCTCTTCGAGACGGCCGGCGCGTTCTTTGATCCGCGAACGAGGATCGCGGAGGTGTCGATCGGCCAGCGGATCGAGATCCTCCTCGGGATCCTCCTCGTCGTCGCCTACGCGCGCCTCCGCGGCTCGGGCCTTGCACGAGCGCTCGGAGCGGGCGCGGCGTTCTACGCGATCGTCGCTCTCTTCGGCGCGTTCCCGGTCCTCTTCGCCCGCGGCGCGCACCGGCTCGGATGGGCGGCGCCTGGCGACGACCCGGTCGCCGCCGTCTTCCGCTCGGGGGGGATCGTTCGTCACGAGAGCCAGAAGCACGCGCTTCTCTTCCTCTTCGTCCTCTTGATCGCGGGAGGGATCCTGCTCGCGAAGCTTCACCCGCAAAAGGTTCGGGCCGTCGCCCGGCATTTTCGGCCGCTCCGGACCCTGCACTACGGGGGCCTCGCTCTTTTCGGATGCATCTTCGGCGCGGTCCTCTTCGCCCCCTATCTCGACGGACGCCCGATCGAGGGAGCGATGGACGCGCTCGCGATCGCCGCCATCGTCCTCTCCATCGTGCTCGCGTTCCAATGCGGCGCCGCGTGGAACGATCTCTCCGACGCCTCCTCCGACCGCGTGAACGCGCCGGCGCGCCCGCTCGTCTCCGGGGCGCTTTCCGCCTCGGACGTGCGCGCTCTTGCCTTGCTCTTCGCTGCCGCGGCGCTCCTCCTCGCGGTCAACGTAGGTCATGTTCCGCTCCTTCTCGTCCTCTCGGCGCTCGGTCTTTCCGCGCTCTATTCGCTTCGGCCCCTCCGCCTCAAACGGATTCCGATCGTCGCGACCGCCCTTCTCGGGACCGTTTCGGCGGCGGCGTTTCTCGCGGGCTTCTCCCTCTTCGCGGGAGGCCGCGCCTTCCATCTCGCGCCGCCAGGGCTTCTCCTTCTCATCCTTGCGGGGGTCGCGGCGGGTTTCAACGCGAAGGACCTGAAGGACATCGAGGGGGACCGAGCGGACAGCGTGTGGACTCTCCCCGTTCTCCTCGGGGAACGAAGGGGGCGGCGTGTGATCGCGCTTCTCGTCGCCCTAGGGTTCCTGATGCCCGCCTTCCTCCTTCCGGTGCGCGGGCTCTGGCTCCTCGCCCCTCCCTTCGCCGCGGCGGGGCTTCTCTTCTCTCTCCGCTTCCAGAAGCCTGATCGCCCCCTTCTCGTTCTTTACTTGCCGTACATGACGCTCGTCTTCGCGCTCCTCCTCGGGAACGCCGATGCGTTTCGCGGGAATCCGGAAACCGCGAGCCGCGGATTATCCTTCGCGGGCGATCGGTTGCTCCTTCAAGGAAACGCCGCGCGCGCGGCGGCGCTCTTCGACGAAGCGGCCGCGAAGGATCCCGAGGATCGGAGCGATGCGCTCGAGCACGCGGCGGCCCTCGCCCGCTCCGGGCGGTGCGCGGAGGCGGCGCCGCTCCTCCGCGCGGTCGTCCTCGATCGCCCGCACGAGGCGCGCGTCTGGACGACGCTCGCCGAGTGCCTTCTTCGGCTCGGCAAGACCGCGGAGGCCCGCGAGGTTCTCGGTTCGATGCGCGCGCGGCGCGTGGAGCCGGGAGAGGCGGCGCGCCGTATGGCGGCCATCTCTCTCGAGGCGGGCGACCTCGCGCGCGCGGCGGAAGAGGTCGCCTCGGAGCGGATGCTCGGCGTCAAGGAGGAAGAGGCCGAGGTCCACGCCGGCGATCTTCTCGTTCTCTCCGGGGATCCTTTCGGAGCGATCGGCCGGTACGAAGAGGCTCTCCGGTTCGATCCCTTCTCCGCCGAGGCGTGGGCCGGGATCGGGCGGGCGGAGCACGCTCTCGGACATCTTGTCGAGGCACACGCCGCGTTCGAGAACGCTCTTCGCTCCGACCCGACGAATGCCGTCTCTTGGAACAACGCCGGGATCGTTCTTCGGGATCTCGGCGAGACGGAGAGGGCGCTTCGATTCTTCGAGAAGGCGCGCGAGGAGGATCCGCGATTGGTTCATGCCTATTGGAATCGCGCGACGCTTCTCGAGACGATCGGCGAGAAGGAGGGGGCGGCCGGCGAGTATCGCCGTCTCCTCGAGGTCTCGCCCGGGTTCGCGCCCGCGATCGATTCGCTCGCGCGGCTTTCGGGGGCGGCGCCCTCTCCGTGAGGGGGGACGGCGGCCGAGAAGACGGCGAGACGAGAGCGCAACTCTTTCATTGACAAACAGATGCGTCTGTGATAAGCTCCGGCTTGCTCGGCGGACGGCGCCGTCGAGCGGGCGGGCGGGCGCCAGGCGACGCGCGAGCGGGGCATCCGGACGCATGCCGATCGATCCCGGAAAAGGAGGGAAACGCGTGAGGATCAAGCTACCGGTCTTTTTGTCGGTCGTTGTCGCAGCCGTTCTCTGGTCGGCCGTCCCGGCGATCGGTGCGGAAGGAGAACCGATCTCCCTGTATCTTGCGGCGGGCTACACGTTCGATCCCGCAACGGGAGGCCCGGAGATCGATCCGTCTCTCGTCGCCGCAGAGCTCGAGGCGGGAGAAGCGGGTTACCATGTTGTCCAGTTCGCGGCCCCCGTCGGAGAGAACGAGAAAGCGCTTCTCTCGCGAGAAGGCGCGGAGATCGTTTCATATCTCCCCGACTTCGCGTATCTCGTGCGGGTCGCTCCGGACGCGCTCGAACCGCTTCGCGCCTCGGGCGATGTCCGATGGGCAGGGCGCTGGGAGCCGGCGTACAAGATCTCGCCGGCGATCGGAACGCACGAGTTCAAGGGGCGCGAGAGAAGCGAGGACCCGCTGCTCACGCTCCGCGTGCGCGTGTTCGAGGATCTTTCCGGAACGGGAAGCGGGATCGAGGTGCTCGGAGCGGAGGTTCTCGAGGAAGTCGATGATCCGTATCAGAAGCTTCTTCTCGTGCACGCCGACCCCTCGCTTCTTTCCGCGATCGCGTCGATTGAAGATGTCTGGTGGATCGAGGAGCTTCCCGAGTACTTCCTCATGAACAACACGACCAAGTGGGTCGTGCAGTCGAACGTCTCGGGACAGACGCCGATTTGGGACCGCGGTCTGCACGGCGAGGGGGAGACCGTCTTCCTGATGGACTCCGGGATCGACTACAACAGCTGCTGGTTCCGCGGCGCGGGGAGCGCGCCTCCTGGACCGACCCACCGCAAGGTCGTCTTCTGCCAGGCGTACGGCGGCGGCGTTCTCTACGACGCGTGCGATCCGGGACACGGCACGCACGTCGCGGGGACGGTCGCGGGGGATCAGTCGTTCGTCAATCCGGGGAACTACAGCCACAACGGGATGGCGTACGCGGCGAAGATCGGGATGCAGGACGTGCAGGACGCGGACTCCTGGACCTGCATGACCGGGGGCGTGAGCCCGCCGACCTCGCTCACCGGCGCGTACAACGACGCGTACAACAACGGGGCGCGCATCCACACGAACAGCTGGGGAGGATCGTCGAACAGCTACGACGCGTACTGCGTGAACGTCGACGCGTTCATGGCGAACCACCGCGACTTCCTCATCCTCTTCGCGGCGGGGAATGCCGGGTCGGGGGCGAGCACGGTCGGCTATCCGGGGACGGCGAAGAACTGCATCACGGTCGGCGCGACGCGCCAGGCGCCGAACCAGGAAACGATCGCGGGCTACTCCTCGCGCGGGCCGACGTTCGACAACCGCTTCAAACCGACAGTGTGTGCGCCCGGCGGCGAGGCGGGCTATGCGTACATCTTCTCGGCGGACAACCACACGGGGAATCCCCCGGCGAACACGTGCAACGTGCAGGGGGACCCGTTCCAGGGGACCTCGATGGCGACGCCGGCGGTCGCGGGAACAGCAGCCCTCACGCGGCAGTACTTCCGCGAGGGATGGTATCCGGGCGGATCCGCGGGATCCGGACCTTCGATCAACCCGAGCGCCGCGTTGGTGAAGGCGGTCGTGATGAACTCGGCGGCGGACATGGGGACCGCCGACATCCCGAACAACAACGAGGGATGGGGGCGCGTGAAGCTCGAGGACGCGCTCTACTTTGATGGAGACGCGCGCGAGCTTCGGATCGAGGACGAGGGGACCGCGCTCGGAACCGGGCAGCACACGACCTTCACATACGATGTCGAGGCTGGGATGTCTCTCGAGATCGTGCTCGTTTGGACCGACAAGGCGGCGGCGGCGGGAGCGAGCGTCGCGATCGTGAACGATCTCGATCTCACGGTGAGCGGCCCTTCGGGAACGTTCAAGGGGAACGTCTTCTCCGGAGGCTCTTCCGTAACGGGTGGAAGCTACGATCGGAGGAACGTCGAGGAGGTCGTGCGGATCGCTTCGCCCGTCGCGGGAACCTACACGGTCCGTGTGGACGGCTACAATGTTCCAAGCGGACCGCAGACGTTTGCGCTCGCGTTGACGGGCGCGTTCGAGGATGTTTCGGGAATCGATCCGACGCTTTCGACCGTGGCGGTGAACGACGACGTGATGCTTCGTCCGGACGGTCTTGGGGATTCGGTGCTCGCGATCACGGTGACTGTGCGGGACGGGAGCGGGAACCCGGTCGCGGGGATACCGGCGGGGGACGTGGCGGTGA
>VGIW01000042.1 GCA_016867715.1 Candidatus Eisenbacteria bacterium
GTAGTTCCTTTCATATGTGAATGGTTCGTGGGGCGGGCTCTTCTCGGGCCCGCCCTTTCTGATTCTCGGACGGCGGGTCCCAGGCGCCCAGGTTTGTCTTGCTCCGGAGACGGGGGGCGGGGCAGAGCGGCGAGTTGCCGCGCGCCGCGCGCGGCATGTTTGAGCAAGCGAGCCCCGCCCCCGGCTCCGGAGCTTCCCGTCTTCGCTGGATCGGATCCGCCTTTTCCTGCTGCGGTTACCCGCCGTGGTTGCGTCGTCCCATGCGGAGACGACCTGGGCGCGTTCGGAGGCGTCCCCAAGGGGGAGGTCGGCCCGTTGAGCGGGCTCGCCCATGCTCTTTCCTGGGCGACCGACACATTGCGAGTCGGTATCGGATACCCTTTCGACACAAGTTTTTGATCCACGAGCGGAACACGTGTGAAGTTCCGTCCCTGGATCTTGCGATCTTGACCGATCTCATGTCAACGCATAACCGGGGGCAATTGAGCTGTGTATCCTTTTGCGGGAGAAGGGGATGAATGCATCCAGTCGGGTGGCGCGACGGGACGCCCGGCCGCCGGCGCGGCTGGAAGGAGTTGTGATGAAGGAAGTTACGAGTTCCTTCCCCGAGTGGCGAGACACAACATTCGCGTTGACAAGGGCTTAGCCGTCGTGATAGACTTCCGTCAGTGGGCCGCTTGTGGTCTCGGCAATTCCAGCGTTCTCCGGTGATTGCTTGCCCTCCCGGAGACTGCAGGAGGTCGGTTTGAGGCCGTCTGTTCTCCGGGCGATGCTGCTACTCGCCCTCTCGCCGTATTGTGCCCTCGCAGAGCGCGTGGAGGTCGGCTCGTTCCGCCGGGACGCGGAGGTCCGCCTCTTGGAGTCGAGCGAGGAGCGCATCCTCATCGAGGTTCTCGTCGGCGCCTTCGACATGATCCCCGTCGTAATCGACGGCGAAACCTTCCATCGGGTCGGCCTTGCCGGTGAGAGCCGCCTGTTCCAGGGTGGCCACCCGGATCTCCCGGCGATCGTGCGGAGCGTCGCGATCCCGAACGATGGGCGGATGGAGATTTCCGTCCTCGAGGCGGAGTTCGAGACGTTTGACGGAATCCGCGTGGCTCCTTCGAAGGGAATCCTCGATCGGGCGGTCGATCCTTCTTCGGTTCCGTATCTCTTCGGCGAGACATACGATCGGGACATCTGGTATCCGCGGGATCTCGCGCGGGCGGGAGAACCGTACATTCTCCGTGATGTCCGCGGGCTGTGCGTGACGGCGCTTCCGTTCCAGTACAACTCCTATCTCGGGACGCTGCGCGTTTACACGCGGCTCGTCATCGAGGCGCGCCTCGCGGGACCCGGCGGCGGGAATGAGATCGTCGGGATTCGGCGAGAGCGGACGAGCGGGGAATTCGCCCGGATCTACGACCAGCACTTCCTCAATTTCGAGCGGACCGCGTTTACTCCGGTCGGAGAGACTGGAGACATGCTGATCCTCGCGCACGATCCTCTCCTCGCCGACCTCGCCCCCTTGGCCGAGTGGAAGAACCGGATGGGGATCAAGACGACGATGGTCGGCGTCTCCTCCGTCGGCGTCGACTCGATCTCGGTTCGCGACTTCATCCAAGCATTTTATGACTCAACGAATCTGGCGTTCGTTCTTCTCGTCGGAGACGCTCCGCAGATGCCGTACCTCACCACGCTCGGCGTCGCGGCGGATCCCCGCTACTCGCTCGTCGCGGGGGAGGACAGCTATCCGGATCTCCTGGTCGGGCGCCTCTCCGCGACCACGTCCTACCAGCTCCGAACCCAGGTCGCACGGATCATCTCCTACGAGAGATACCCCGCGGAGGGCGGAGATTGGTATGGGCGGGCGATGGGCGTGGCGTCCGCCAACGGTCCCGGAGACGATGGGGAGCTGGACTGGGAACACATCGACGTCATTCGGGACCGGCTCCTCTCCGACGGCTACGAGACGGTCGACCGAATCTACGATCCGGGCGCGACCGTCACAGAGGTCATGGCCGGATTCGACGAGGGGCGCGGGCTCGTCAACTACTGCGGCGACGGGTCCCGCACGAGGTGGGTGACGAGCGAGTTCTCCAACACGCACGTGACCGCCCTCAGAAATTACGAGAGGCTGCCGTTCGTCTTCATGGTTTCCTGCGTCAACGGGGAGTTCACGGGGGGCACCTGCCTCGCGGAGGCGCTTCTCCGCGCGACGCACAGCGGGCTTCCGACCGGAGCGATCGGCGCCTACGCCTCGGCGTCCAGCCAGTACTGGGATCCGCCGATGGCGGCTCAGGACGAGTTCATCGATCTCTTGGTGAGGGACGAGAGGCGGACGATCGGAGGGCTCTGTTTCGGCGGTTCCTGCCGCATGATCGACGAGTACGGAACGCTCGGCGCGAGGATGTTCCAATCGTGGCACCTCTTCGGAGACCCGTCGGTGCGGATCCGCACCAAGGCTCCCGCGCGCATCCTCGTCGATCATTCCGACGTGCTTGATCGGACGGCGACGAGCATGACGGTGTCGGTCCCCGACGTGAGGGACGCTCTCTGCGGTCTCTCTCTCGCCGGCCGGTTCCTCGGATCCGCCGTCACGAACGCGAGCGGAGTCGCGGTGGTTCCGATCGGGAGCGCCTTGGAGATCGGTGACACGCTCGCGCTCACTGTGACGGGGCCCGACACGAAGACCTACGAAGGGACGATCACCGTCGTTCCGCATCCGGGGTGCGACGTCGAACCGTCCGGCTTTGAGATCTCCCTCGGGCCGGAAGAGACGGCCGATCTCGATCTCGTGCTCGCGAACAACGGGGACGACGCGTCCGTTCTCGAGTTCGCGATCGATGTCAATCCGCCGGGGCTGAAGAGCATCGCGGGATCCTCGATCGTCGCCGACGGGGCCTCGTATCGCCCCGGCACCACGTTCGACATCCGTTTCGCGATCATGAACGGGACGCCCGACAGCGAGTGGATCAAGAGCGCGGAGATCGATTTCCCACTCGGCGTCACGGTGAACTCGTCGACCGACTTCACGGTTGTCGGAGGCACGAGGAAGCTCCTCACGAACGGCGCGATGGGAGAAGGAGCCGAGGTGATCTGGAACGCGCCGGGCATGTGGGGCGAAATCCACGGCGGGGAGATCGCCGAAGCGGTCGTGAACGTTTCCGTGAGCGTGGACTTCTTCGACAAGATGAGGGTCCTTTGGGAGCTGAAGGGAGACGGATGGGGGGCTCCACCTCATGTTCTCTACGGGGAGATCGTGCTTTCTCTTTCCGGTCCGGCTCTCCTCCTTCACGCGCCGAACGGCGGAGAGATCGTGCGAAGCGGAGAAGATTGTCCGGTCCTTTGGGCGTCCTCTCCTGGGCTCGCCGAAGTCTCGATCGATCTCTCGGTCGACGGCGGGATGACCTGGCTTCCGATCGCGCCGAAAACAGAGAACGACGGGCTGTACGTGTGGAAGGTGCCGGCCGGCGCCTCGACGAGCTGCCTCGTGCGCGTCTCGAGCCCGGACGGATCGGTGTCGGACGCGAGCGACGACTTCTTCCGCATCACGGAGCCGATCACCTGGCTCTCCGTCTCTCCCTCGTCCGGGAGCGTCGCGGCGGGCGACGCGATCACGGTCTCTGTTCATGTCGACGCGAGCGGCCTCGATCCCGGAGACGAGGAAGCGATTCTCGTGATCACCCAAAACTCGGGGGACCCCGTCTCGGTTCCCGTATTCCTTCATGTAACGACGGTCGATATCGATCCGCGCCGCTCGAGGATAGAGGCGACGAACAACGTGCTTCTCTCCCCCGGTGGCGACGCCGATTCCACCCTGCGAATCGTCGTGACCGCGATCGACCCACGGGGCAAGCCGATTCCGGGCATTCCGGCCGGCGAGGTGGCGGTGCACGCCTCGGGCGTCTCCTCGATCGGGCAACAGATCCGCTTCTGCGAAACGGGGCTTCCGCACGCGTCCTTCTTCTCGTCGGCGCCGACCGATTCGGCCGGCCGCGCGGTTCTCGATATTCGACGCCTCGGAGGGTGCGGAACGCTCACCCTTCATGCCGCCGTCGAGGGGATCGAGCTCGTGCAGTCCGCCGTCGTGAACGTTCGGAGCCCGGATCTGAACGGCGACGGCGCCGTCGGGTTTCAGGATGTCTTCCTCTACGCTTCCTTTCTCAACGCGGGGACCGGCTACTGCGGCAACTTGAACGGCGATCCGAACAATCTCGTGAACTTCGCGGACACGGCGATCTTCATCGTCTTCTATTCGAGACAAAGCTCCTGCCCGTGAGGGAAGCGTCCCGCCTCATTCCGCTTCCAGGATGCGCGAGCGAGGCGTTCGCGCCGGCGCGCGCGCCACGAGGAAGACCCCGGCGAAGATGAGAGCCGCGCTCGCGAGCAGGCGAGGCGTCAGCGTATCGCGCCCGAGCGAGACCGAGAGAAGCGTCGCGAGCAGGGGTTGTAGATAGATAAAGAGAGCGACGGTCGACGAATCGACCTTCGAGAGTGCGTAGTAGTTCAAGAGATACGTGGTGACCGTCGCGAAGATCACGATCCACGCCATCAGCGCGAAGAGCTCAGGACGGATCGCCGACGGATCGAACGCCGCGAGGCCGGGCAAGCCGAACGCCGCGATCCCGAGCGCTCCCCAGGCCATCGTGTAGGCGGTCATGGCGAGAGGGGGGTGCTTCCGCACGACGTCCCGCGAGATCACGAGGAAGAGCCCGAAGGACCCCGCGTTGAGAAGCGTGAGAAGGTCGCCCCGCACCCAGCGCTCGTCGTAGGAGAAGTCGTGCACTCGAAGAAGCACGAGAACGCCGGAGAGAGCAAGAAGAAGCCCGCACACCTTGCGCGCGGAGGCGGTTTCCTTTCGGAAGACGAGAGCGAAGAAGAACGTCGCGACCGGAATCAGCGTGTTGATGAGCGCGGAATGGGAGGGGGTCGTTCGGAGAATCCCCTCGGTGAAGCAAAGCTGGTTGATCACGACCCCGAAGAGTGCGTAGAGCCCGAGGCGGAGAAAGTCGTTCCGCGCGACGTTCGCTCGCGGCCTGCGGAGTCGTTCGATCGCGAGGAGGAGAACCGCCGCGGCGAGGACTCGCAGGAACGCCCAGACCCTGGGCGGGACGACCTCGACGACCTCCTTCGCCGCGAGGTAATGGACGGCGAAGAGGACCTGAACGGCGAGAAGGGCGGAGAGCGTCCGCGCGCCCGAGCTCAGGCTACGGCTCCTTGAGAACGATGTCGTTCTTCCGGAGCCAGTCCTCGATCTCCTCGCGGATTCTCCGGTCGCGGAGCGCCAGCCAACGTTCTTCCTCGGAGGGATAGGAGACGAGGATCTCGCGGAAGCGCCTAAAAGCTCCCTTCCCCTCGATCCCCTCGATCAGGGTCTGCCGGAGCCGCTTGTCCTTCACCGTTCCGATGAACTCCTCCATCTCCGCATACCCCTCGCGCGAGGGCTTATGCGGGATGAGGAAGTAGCGGACATTTACGCCTGAAGCGATTCTTCGCGCGTCCTCCGGATTGCCTCCCCGCTCGATGAGATCGACGAAGATCGGGACGATCTCGCCCGTCTGAACGTCGAGGAAATAGCGGGCTTCCGCGGAACCTTGCTCGTACGCCCTGCGGAGCTCGTCCCAGCGAATGTTGACGTGATAGGCCACGCTCGACTCCTTCCTCGAGTTTCCTGGGATTCTAGCAGAAAGCTCCCAGGCGCGGAAGCGCGGCGTCCCCGGGAAGGAGGGCGGCGCCGCGCGTCTTGAGTCGTTTGGGTCCCTCCGCTATGATGAACGCGAACCGCTTCTCCGAAGGAAGCGCGTCTCGGGGACGCCGAAAGGAGGGATCCGCTTTGCGGTCGATCGCGCGCGATCGGGTCTTGCTCGGCATTCTCCTAATCGCCGTTCTTCTCCGACTCGTCTACGCGTTCGCGGTCTTCCCCGCAATCGGGGAGCGTCTCCATTGGAAGGGAGTGGACGACGGCTACGACGAGATCGCGCGCCATGTCCTTCACGGCCATGGTTTCGTCGATCGGCCGGGAGACATCCCGAACCTCGTGACGCCCCCGGGATACGTGTACTTCCTCGCAGCGCTCTACTTCGTCTTCGGCGAGGAGGTGAACGAGGGGTTCCGGATCCGGCTCGTGCAGCCGTTCCTGGACGGCGCGACCGCGCTTCTCATCTTCTTGATCGGAATGCGCGTGTTCAAGAACCGCCGCGTTGCGCTCCTCGGGTCGCTCGCCTGGGCGCTCTATCCGCAGGCGATCGTCTACAACGCGCGCGTCGCGCCCGAGGTTCTCTTCGTTCTTCTCCTCACCGCGATGGTGCTCTTTCTTCTTCGTCTTCGGTCGGAAGGGCGCCTCGGGGACGCGGCGGCGGCCGGGATCCTGTTCGGGCTCGCCGTCCTCGTGAAGGAGAAGGTGCTCTTCTTTCCGATCGTTCTCGCGGCGCTCGTCCTCGGTCTTCGATCGCTTGCCCCCGCGCGGCGCGTCCTTCTCGTTCTCGCGATGTTCGCCGCGGCGGCCGCCGTCACGGCCCCCTGGATCGCCCGCGGGCACCGCGCCGCCGGGACGTTCGTGCCGATCACGCTCCGGTCGGGGCGCGCCCTCAACCAAGGAATGAACGAGAGCTTCGCTGGGGCTGACGAGAGCCTCGTCCGCTTCTTCGAGAACCAGCCGGAGCGCCGCTGGAGAGACCTTCCGGCGGATTCGAAGGAAAGAGAAGAGAGGGCGAGAGAGAGCGCGCGCGAGGAGAACTCGCTCGTCGGCAGCGCGCTCGCTCGGATCGTGTCGGATCCGGGGGCGTTCGCGAGGGCGTTTCTCGTGAAGCTCGGCGCGTTCTGGTACTTCGGCCAGCCGAAGGTGCTCGCCGGCAACCTCCTCGTGCAGGTCCCGATCCTCCTTCTCGCGATCGCGGGCTACGCGCGGGGCTGGAAACGCTTCGATCTTCTCCCGTTTCTCCTGCTAACGCTGTATATGTGGATGATTCATGCGCTTACTATCGTCCGAATGCGCTACTCCCTTCCGGTCATGCCCGAGACGATCCTCGTCGCCTCCTTCTTCGCGATCCGCCTTTGGGAGAGAAGCCGAGCCGCCCGTTCCCCTTGCTCCGCGGCTCAATCGCCCCCACGGCCTGCCGATCCTCGGTAGGAGCGGTCTTCCGGGCCGCTCTCCCGGAACCGGGAACCGAGGGGACATTCGTTGCGATTCGGGCTCGTTCACGCCGTTTTTTGGTGCGCGCTCGCGCTCGCCGCGTCGCCGAACGCGCCGGGCGCGGCCTCGGCCATCTCCGATGCCGCGGTCTGGAACGACCGCGGGATTCGGCATTTTCAGGCGGAGGACTACCGGAGCGCGTGCACCTGCTTCGAGACCGCCTCCCGCCTTCGGCCGGACGAAGAGACGATCCGGTTCAACCTGGCGTCCGCTCACGCCCGCCTCGCGCTTCAGATCGCGCGCGGCCGGATGACTCGGCCCCTCTATGCGGAGGCGGTCGCCGAAGCGGAGCGCGCGGTCGCTCTCGTTCCGCATCACGCCTTCTTTCACAACGTTCTCGGGTTCGTTCATCAGGAGATGCGGAATCACGAGGATGCCTTTCGGGCCTTCGCGCGGGCGGCGGAGCTCGATCCGCGCGACGGCGGATCGCGCGTTCTTCTCGGGAATGCGGCCTACGAGCTCGACGATCTCGACGGGGCGATCGAGGAATGGCGGCGCGCGCTCGGTCTGAACCCCGAGGGGGGCGAGGTTCTGGATCGGATCGAGAAGGCGGATCGCGAGAGAAAGCTGGAGAAAAGCTTCCGAACGATCGCGAACGAACGATTTCGAATCCGGTACGATCCGTCCTTCCCGGAGGCGGAGCGACTTGCGCAAGGGATGCTCGAGATTCTCGAGGACGCGAGGCGGCATGTCTCCGCGGAGCTTTCCCGCCGGACGAACGGATCGGTGACCGTGGTGGTCTATCCCCCCGAGGAGTTTCGCGCGCTGACCGAAGGTCACGATTGGACGGGGGGGCTCTACGACGGAAAGATCCGCGTCCCGTTCCCCGCCTTCGAAGAGAGAGAGGAGAGATTCCGGGCGCTGGCGATCCACGAGTACGTCCACGCGGTGCTCTACGATTGGACCGACGGCCGCTGCCCCGCGTGGCTCAACGAGGGGCTCGCGCAGGTTCTTGCCGGGGAGTGGGATCGAGCCCGGGCGGAAGCGGCCCGGCGCATGGCGAGAGACTCCTCCTTCGTGCCTCTCCGGGATCTCGAGGAGTCCTTTCTCCGAATCGACCGTTCTCTCGTGGAACAAGCGTATCTTGAATCCTATGTGGTCGCCCATTGGATCATTGATACATATGGCATCACCCGTCTTCACGCGCTTCTGAACGCGTTCGCGCGCGGCGTCTCCACGGAGGAAGCTCTCCGAACGATTCTTCGCGCGACCGGCGAGGAGATTCTCCGCGAGGCTTTCGAGGAAGCGACGGCCGGGCTTGCGCTCGGCAAGGTACGCTAGGATTCCGCCCGGGTTGGAGTCCTAAAGTATCCCGTCGGGAGGGAGGATCGCGATCTCCTCGGTCACCGCCCCCGGCGGTTCCTCGGCGAGGCGGAGAATCGTCTCGGCGATCCGGCGCACGGGGATCATCCGGTTTCTGTCGAGTTCGCTCTCCACCGTGTCCCAGAATGAAGAGGCGACCGCGCCCGGAGAGACCACGCTCACGCCGACGCCCGTCCCCCTCAGCTCCTCGCGCGCGACGTTGGCGAGCGCGACGAGACCCGCCTTCGACGCGGAGTAGGCGGCGGAGCCTCGAAGCACCGCGCGCGCCGCGACCGACGAGAGCGCCACGATCCGCCCGCTCCCCTTCTGGATCATCCCGGGGATGGCGGCGCGCATGCAGAGGAACGCGCCGGTTAGGTTGACCCCGATCATCCGATCCCATTCGTCCGGCGGAACCTCGGCGAGAGAGGCGAACGATCCGACCCCCGCGGAGAGGACGATCGCGTCCGGGCCGCCTCCGTCCTCTTCGATCACGCGGACCGCTTCCCGCACCGCGTCCGGAGATCGGACGTCCAGCGGGAGCGAGACGATGCGGACGCCGGCGCGCGCGGAGAGACGCACGGTCTCCTCGAGGTCCGCCTCGGTTCGCGAGGAGAGGTAGAGGTCCCATCCGTTCTCCGCGAAGAGGCGCGCTGTCTCTCTGCCGATTCCGCGCCCCGCCCCGGTCATCCATGCTCGCCGCGCGCTCATCCTGCTCTCCTTGGCGGGCGCGCCGCCCACGCCGTGGGCGCGTCGCCGCGCCTTTCGTCCATCTCGTTGTCGGTTCGGCCGAGGCCCCGTCCCTCCCTCTCTCGGGAACTCCTTGTCCGCCGGTCGGATGCGGGATTCGTCCCGCGCGACCTTGCTTGGAACGGGTCTTGCCATTCCATCGAAACGCCGAGGAGAAGGGGTGCTCCTCGGGAGCGAGAACGACTGGGTGCTTGAACGAGGGAAGGGGGTGATACGGCTACCGGGACGGAACACCAATCGAGTGGGAAACAACCGTGGAAACCGCGGGAGGCGGCCGCGATGTCGAACGGGCAACCGGAAGACGCGAGCCCCAACGCCTCCCGCGGGCTCATCCCGGAACCCGCGTCGCGGAGAGAGAGCCCGCGCTCCGACCGAGGCCGTTCCGGACGGCGACGATCTCCGCCGCGATGCTGACCGCGATCTCCTCGGGCGTCTCTGAGCCAATGGCCAGACCGATCGGTCCGTACACCCGGTCGGCGAACTCCCGCTCGAGCCCGTCCTTGGAAAGAGCGCGACGGACCATCTCCACGCGTCTCCTCGATCCGATCATGCCGATATAGCGCGTCGGCTTTCGAAGAAGGGTGCGGAGAGCCCTCACGTCGGTCGGGTACCCGTGGCTGACGAGGACGAAGTACCCGGTCTCGCCTCCCGGAACGGTCTCGAGGATCACGCCCGGGTCTCCGTGACGGACCTCCGTCGCGAACGGAAACCTCTCCCGGTCCGCGAACTCCTCCCTTTCGTCGAGGATCGTAACTTCGAATCGCAGAAGAGAGGCGATCACGGCGAGCGCCTTTCCGATGTGTCCTCCTCCGACGATGATCATCCGATCGACCGGAGGGATCGTCTCGAGGAGGAGGCGCCCTCGGCTCTTCGTCCTCTCGATGAAACGCACGGAGGGCCCGGAGCCTCGGAGCGACTCGGACAGGACCGACGCCTCGGTCCCGCCCCAGACGACGGTCCCGTCCGCATCGGCCACGGTGAGAACGCGGCTCTCGACCGGGCCGCTCTCGACCAGCTCGCGCACGAGGAAGACCGTGCGGCCTTGCTCGCGAAGCCGAACGAGCGCGGGGAGCCATTCGCGGTCGCTCACGGTTCGGAGCGGCTCGACGAGGACCTCCATCGTTCCGCCGCAGACGGGCGAGGCGCCGGAGTCGGCGGGACCCGCGAGGTCGAGCCGTACGATCGCGGCCCGTCCGCTCGCCATCGAGCCTCGAGCCGCGCGCACGACCTCGTGCTCGCCGCACCCGCCTCCGACCGTCTCCAGCACGGATCCGTCCGGCCGCACCGCCATGTGAGCCCCCGCCTCGCGCGGGGTCGAGCCCTCGGCGCGGATCACGGTGGCGATCGCGACCGCTTCTTCCTTCTCGAGCGCGACGAGCGCTCCCCGGAACGCCTCGATCTCTTTCCTCCCCGCGGCACGCCGCGCCGCGCTTTCCTATGGTATCATAGCGGGACTCGCGACTCGGGAGTTCATCTGGTGCGCGTCCTCATCCTCTCGCACAACCGCTCCGACTCGGACGATGCGTACAACTACAGGCTCCGATCGCTGGCCGCCGCGCTCGAGCGGGCGGGGATCGGCGCCTCCGTCGCCTACCTCGGCGACGGGGCCCTCGGCAAGCCGACGTTCCTGCACGCGCTCAAGATTCGGCGCGTCCACGGAATCGGGACGGCGGATGTCTTGCACGCGGGGAGCGCCGCGGCGGCGTTCGCTGCGGCTTTCCTGCCGCGCGAGCGCCGCGGGCGCCTCGTGTTCGACATGCACGGCGACACGGTCGCGGAGGCGGAGCTCCGGGAGGGCGCGGGCGTCCTGAGACGCCTCCGTGTCTTCCAGGAGAGGATCAAGGAGCGCGCCGGGCTTCGCGCATCGTCGCGTGTGATCGTCGTTTCCGAGCCGCTCGCAGAAAAGGTTCGCGCGCGAGGGGTGCCTAGCGATCGCGTCTCCGTCGTTCGAAACGGGGTCGACCTCGATCTCTTCGCGCCGATCGATCCGCCTCCCTCGCGGGAAGAGCCGCTCGTCGCGTACGCCGGGCGTTTCGACGCGTGGCAAGGGGTCGACAATCTTCTCTATCTCGTCTCCCGTTCGGGTCGAGGCTTTCGCCTCCGCGTGATCGGTTTCGGCGACGAGGATCGCTCGATCGAGGAGAGGTTCGTCTCCCTCTCCGGTGGACAGGTCGAGAGGATTCGGAAGACGGACCAGAAGGGGCTCATCCCGCTTCTCGCCGAGGCGGATCTTCTTCTCATCCCGAGGGAGAGGAACGGCGCGACGGAGGTCGCGATGCCGACCAAGTTCGCCGAGTACCTCGCGCTCGGGAGGCCGGTTCTCCTCACGCGCGTCGGGGAGCCGGCGGCTCTCGTCGAGAAGCATCGGTGCGGAATCGTCGTGGAGAGCGGGGGAGAGGCGCTCGCGGGCGGGATCCGCCGCTTCGCCGCGCTTCCGCCCGAAGAGCGCCGCGCGATGGGAGCGCGGGCTCGGGCGCTCGCCGAGCGCGAGTTCTCGTGGGACGCGATCGGCGCCCGCTACGCGGCGTTTCTTCGAGAGCTCGTGGCGGAAGGGGGGCGTTCATGAGCAACCTTCCGCCTTCCTACCGTTCCGCGGGAGAGACGATGGAGTTCGATCCGGTGGAAGGAGCTTGGATCGTCCGTCCTCAACGAAAACCCTTCCCGACTCTTCACGCGCTTCTCTTCGTCCTTACGGTCGGTTCGACGATTCTCGCCGGCGGCTTCGCCTATTCCTTCTCGCTTCTCGGGATTCTTCTCGCCCACGAGATGGGCCACTACCTCACCGCCCGCCGTCACGGAATCCCCTCGACCCTTCCCTATTTCCTCCCGCTTCCGAGCACGATCTTCGGGACGATGGGGGCGGTGATCAAAATGGACGGCCGGAACGCTACGCGCCGGCAGCTTTTCGATGTCGGTGTCGCGGGTCCTCTTGCGGGGGTGGTCGTGGCGATCCCGATCACGTGGGTCGGGATCCGTCTTTCGAGCGTCGTCGGCGAGGGGAGCTTCGCGGGCGCGCTCTCGCTCGGGGATTCGATCCTCTTCTCGGCGCTGCAGCGCCTCGTCCACGGGCCTCTCCCCGAGGGGCAGACGCTCCTGCTCCATCCGATGGCGTTCGCCGGGTGGGCGGGGCTCTACGTGACCGCGCTCAACCTCGTTCCGGTCGGCCAGCTCGATGGAGGCCACGTGCTCTACGGTCTCTTCGGCCCGCGCGCGGCGAGGATCTCGCTCGTCGCCCTCGTCGCCTTCGCGCTTCTGGCGATCTCCACGTACCGCTACTGGCTCGTCTTCGTCTTCCTCATCCTCTTCTTCGGCTATCGGCATCCGCCGATGCTCGACGAGGAGGTCGGGCTCGACTCTCCGAGAAGGTGGATCGGCGCGGCGACGCTCGCCCTCTTCCTTCTCGTCTTCACGCCGATCCCGATCCGCTGATCGCTTGAATTAAGAATCGTTCTTGCATCGATCGAATCGCGACCGCGCGCGTCCCCCGTCGAGACGCCTCTCACCGTCCGATCTTGCCGCACGCCCCCGCCGGTTGTCGACCTTCCTCCAACGGACTCCTCCGGAGTACCCGGGGGCACCCGATGCGCGATCAAGCGCTCGTCTGTTCGCGTTTCGCATCCCCGGGGCGGTGCATCGCGCGAGGGGCGTGCCCCCTCTCTCCGAAGGGCCGGCTCGAGCGAGCGGGTGGCGCCATAACCCATTATCGAACTACAGCTTAGGATGAGTTCATTGTTTGAGCGGCGCGCATCCTTGGCACCGCGGTTGCGACTCTTCCCGACGTGTCGGGGGATGCCATGCCGAGAATTGCGCGCGCTTCTCTTTGCCTTCTCCTTCTCCTGCTTCCGGGGGGCGCCGGGCCGGCTGCGGCCGGCGCGGGCGGGCGAGAGGCTCTCTGTTTCATCACCCCGAGCGCCCCGTTGTTTTCCGACGAAGATCCAGCGTCGGTGGTCCGGGAGACGGGCGGGCACGTTCGGCACGTCTTCCCGGACGGAACCTGCCTCGCGGCGATAAGTTCGCTCGGGGCGGAGAAGGTCGCGAGGGGGCCGGGAGACGGACGGACCGTCCACTCCGGGCTGCACCCCGACCCGCGCACGCTCTCCGAGCGGATTTGGAATCGTCTTCTACTCTCGGCGAGGGATCCCCTCGCGAAGGTCGAAGCGGCCGGGAAGCCGCTCGTGGGCGATGCGCTCCTTCCTCCTCTCGCCGGCGCCAAGGCGGAGATCTCGCTCGGGCCGGACGGGGCCGGGTTCTGGGACGGGAGCGAGTACCTGCTGGGGAAGGTCGGCGTGGCGGTCGTTCTCGTCGAGTCGGACGGGCGCGCCGAGCCGTCGTCGGAAGATTGGACGGAGGAGGAGAAGCTCCTCGTCCTCTCGGGGGTCGTCGAGGCGATGGAGTTCTGGGCGTCGCGCGCGCCGTCCGGGCTTCTCTCGTTCACGTACGAGTTCCACACGGACGTGCCGGTTTCCGTGGAGCCGATCCGAAGGGCGCAACGCGAGGAAGGCGTCTGGATCGGCGAGGCGCTCGATGCGCTCGGGTTCGGCGGCGCGAACCGCTTTCAGGGGGCGCAGAATCTCGTGAACGACCTCAAGGAGCGCCGCGGCCTCGACTGGGCGTTTGCGGTCTTCATCGTCGATTCATCGGAAGATGAAGATGGAATGTTCGCGGACGGAACGTTCGCGTACGCCTATCTGGGGGGGCCCTACATGGTCCTCACCCTCGACAACGACGGTTGGGGGCCGGAGAACTTCGCGTCCGTGTGCGCCCACGAGACCGGACACATCTTCTACGCGCTCGACCAATACTACGCGGCCCACGTCCCCTGCGACCGCGTCTCCGGCTATCTCGGTTGGGAGACGCGGAACAGCCAGTACGGGTCGTGTCCGGAAAACGATCCCCGCTGCATCATGCGAAGCTCCCCGATCGGCGCGGCGACGATCAGCGAGACGGCGCGCGGGCAGGTCGGCTGGATCGACGCGGACGGCGACGGCTTTCCCGAGGCTCTCGGACGCCGCCCGACCGTGGAGATCCTCTCGCTCGGCCGGGGAGGCGCGGTCCGCGTCGATGGGAAGGCCGCGGTTCTTCCGCACCCGAACCGAAACCCGCTCGGTTACGGTCATTCGATCGCGATCGACACGGTTGCCGCGGTCGAGTATCGGATCGACGCGGGGCCGTGGGTCCGGGCGCTCCTCCAGGAGAGCGGGGTCCGCGGGGAGCCGCGCTTCTCGATCGAGGCGGCCGTTCCCGACTCCGGAGAACACCGGCTCTTCGTTCGCGCCGTGAGCGCGACGGGAAACGTCACCGATCCTCCCTGTTCGCTCACCGTTCGAAGGGGGGGTGATTCCCCCGCTCCCTCCGCGGATCGCGGGCCGGTGCCGATTCGCATCCTCGGCAACCGGCCGAACCCCTTCAATCCAGAGACGGAGGTCGCAATCGAGTCGGACCGCCCGCGCGAGGTTCGGGCGGCCGTGCACGACGCCGCGGGCGCCCTCGTGCGCGTCCTCTTTTCCGGCGGCGTACGCGAGGGGCGGACGGTCTTTCGGTGGGATGGGCGCGACGAGGCCGGCCGGGAAGCGCCGAGCGGGCGCTATTTCTGCCGCGTGGTCCACACCGAGGGATCCTCCGTCCTGCCGATGCTCCTCCTCCGATAGCCTGCACCGCGCCGCGCGACTCCCGGAAGGACCCGGCCGCATGAACGTCCATCCGTCAGAATCGCGCTCCTTGCGCGGCCGCCCGAGTGAGGGCCGTCTCAGCCCCTCCCTCCCCCGGCCCCCAGCCGAGAAGAGACATGCTGAGTTTCTGCCGGATGGAGGTCAACCCCCACGGGGGATCGCGATTGACACCGTGCGGCGCCGGGTGGTAGCGTTGCCAACCGGATGTCATCGAAAAACGTTCGATCGGGGGCTTGATCATGCGTTCTCTCGCGGTTCTTCTCGCGCTTCCGCTCGCTCTCCTCACGCTCTCGTGCGGCGGGGGGGAGAAGTTCGTTGATGCCGGTCTCGCCGATGCGATGAGCGGCGCGATCCCGAGCAAGACGGACACTTACCGTCTGACGTCGCCCGAAGTCCTGGCGGTGAAGGGGGACTTCGCCCTCCTCCGCGAGGGGATGGCGTACCAGATCTTGACGGCCGACGGGTTCGAGGAGATCTACCCGACCCTTGAGGGGAACCCGTTCAAGCTGCTCGTCCGCAAGTGGCGAAACCCCTACCCGCACCTCCGCCTCGAGGGCTATGAGCTCGGAGAGGAACGCCTCGACACGAAGTGGGTGCTCGGCGAGTCCGATCTCCCGACCCTTGTGGAGCATCGGCTCTACGACGTCTCCCTGTACGAGGCGGTCGACCCGGCCGCTTGGGCGGGGAAACTGCCGGCGGACATCGCGGGGAAGAAGATCTGGATGCCGGCCGAGGTGGAGTTCCTGGGGACCGAGGAGGTCGTGGAGGAGCGGGCTCCGGCGGTCGCGGATACGGCCGATTCCTCCGCGGGAGAGCCTGCGGCCGAAGAGGTCGCTTCCGCGGACGCCTCTCCGGACACCGGGGTCGTGAGCCGCGCGCGGGAGGTGCGGAGAACCGTGCGTCTGGACCAGTTCGCTCTTCGAACCGGCGGCCTCCTATTCCAGCTTTCGCCGATCCGCGAGGACGGCATCGCGCTCCTTCTCCGGGCGCTCGCCGCCGAGAACCGGACCCTCCCGCTCGGCGGTTACGTCTCCGAGATCAACCCGTCCCGTTCGGCGGGCGGGGGAGGCCCCGCGGGAACATTTAAGCTTGAATTGTTCGACTTCGGAGGAAAGTACGTTCTCGAACGGAAGTGATCGTGCTCGTCCGCGCGAGACGAAGAGGCGCCCGCTCCGGCGGGCGCTTCGCGTTTCGGAGGGAAGGCTAGGGAATCCAGTACACGCGCACTCCGAAATGATCGGCGAAGTCGCCGCCCGCGCCGTCTCCCGGCCCGTGCCCGTACTCGATCATCCCGCCGATGTGCGGATAGACCTCGTTCCCGATCCCGAACCCGAACGTGGGATCGCTCCGGTCCCGCTCCTCGTCCCAAACGTATCCGACGCGGATCGCCGCCGTTCCGGCGAGAACGGTCTCCGCGCCGATCCCCCCGCCGAAGCGTCTCCCGGCTTCGCCCTCCTTGCGGGGGAGAAAGTAGAGATCGGCGGAGCCGACCACGCGGTTCTGCCGCCCCGCCTCCCACTTCGTCGAGACGCCGGTTCGAAGGTAGAGGGGAAGGTTCGTCTCGGTCTCGCCGATGTCGTACGAAGGCCCGATGTTTCCCGCGGCGAACCCCCATCGCCACTCGAGAGGAAGCTTCCCGCGAAGAGCATGATCCCAAACCCGAAGGACGCTGGCCGCGAGCCCGGCGGTCGGGCTCCCGTCGAAGAGATCGACGTCCGCGCGATGTTGATATCCGAAGAGTGAAACGCCGGCCGCCGTCTTCGCGCCGACCTTCCGCCCGTAGGCGAGGAAGAAGGCCGGCTCGATGATGTCGACCCTGCGGATCGCGTCCCCGGATCGATAGAGCTGATCATCGTTCTGCCGGACGATGATCGCGATCCCGATCCCCCCCGCGCCGGGCCGCTCGCTGCTCGCGGCGAGCACGCGGTCGCGGAAGTCCTCGCTGTATCCGCTCACCTCGTCGTGCGGCGCGGCGTAGAAGAGCGCCCCTTCCTGAAACGCGAGCCCCGCCGGGTTCGCCCAGATGTTCGACGGATGCGCCGGGAGCGAGACGATCGCGTTCCCCATCGCGGATCCGGATGCGGTGCGGGAGAAGTAAGGGTGCGGTCCCGCCTCGAGGGCCGGCGCCTCTCGAAAGACGGCGAGAAGAAGGAGGGCCGCGAGCGGAAGGGCTCTTCGCATGACGCGGCTACCATAGCGACCGCCCGCTCGGCTGTCAACTGTACCTGGCACACTTCTCCCACTGTGTTGGGTACGCATCCTTGCGCCGGGCCGCTGGATCCGGTGCACCCCCCGACGGTACCTGGTACACATCCTTGCGCCGGGCGCGGAGCGCCGGTATGCTTGCGGCGAATCGACCACCTTCCCCGAGCGAGGCGGCGCATGCGCGTTCCCTTCACGAAGCTCCAAGCGCTCCGAAACGATTTCGTTCTCGTCGACGCACGCCGCGTTCCGGTCGCCGATCCCGCGGCGCTCGCCCGCGCGCTCTGCGATCGGAAGAGCGGCGTCGGCGCCGATACGCTCCTTCTTCTTCTCCTCTCCGAGGAGGCGGACGTTCTCGTGCGGATCTTCAACCCGGACGGAAGCGAGGGGGAGATGTCGGGGAACGGGACGCGGTGCGTCGCGTCGTACGTTCTCGCGCGCGCCGGCGGGGACCGCGTTTCCGCGACGGTCGAGACGGTCGCGGGCGTCTCCGGTCACCTTCTCGAGGAGAAGACCGGAGCGAGGTGCTTTCTCGCCTCGCGGATCGTCGCTCCGCGCTTTCGTCCCCCGGAGATTCCGGTTCGAGCGGAGGGGGACGAGGCGATCGATCTCCCGATTCGTCTTTCCGAAGAGACCATACGCGTCTCCTGCGTGAACATCGGGAACCCGCAGGCGGTCGTGTTCGAAGGATGGGACGACGCGAACTGGAAGCGGCTCGGGCGCGAGATCGAGAACCACCCGATCTTTCCCGAGCGGACGAACGTCGACTTCGCGCGGGTGATCGGTCCGGGCGAGCTTCACGTGGTGCTGTGGGAACGCGGCGTCGGCCCGGTGGAATCATCGGGGACGGGGGCCTCCGGCGCGTTCGCCGCCGCCCGGCGGAAGGGCCTCGTCGATTCGAAGGTGCGGGCGGTGATGCAAGGGGGCGTTCTCGCGATCGAGGAGGCCGAAGGCGCTTTACTTCTCAAGGGATGGTGCGAGGAGGTCTTCGAGGGGACGATCGAGACCGAGAGGGGAGGCCGCGCGTGAGGGATCTCCGCCTGTTCCTCGCTGTCGCCGCGCTCGCGCTTCTCCCCGCCGGGCCCGCCGCCGAGACGGAGAAGCCGAGCGCCGCCTCGATCGATCTCATGGAGAGACACGACGTCCGCTTCATGGGCGCCGACGCCGAGGACGAGCTCGGCGTGCAGGTCCGCTTCGGCGATCTCGACGGCGACGGCTACGACGAGATCATCCTCGGGGCGTGGCTCGCCGACGGGCGCCACAACAACCGGGCGCGGTCGGGAGAGGTCGCCGTCTACTTCGGCGGGCCGCGCGAGAAGGAAGGGAAGGGGTCGTGGAACGCGTCGGTGATCTACGGGGCGGAGTCGAACGACCGGATCGGCTCATCCGCCGACGTCGGCGATTGGGACGGAGACGGCATCCCGGATCTTCTCATCGGCGCGCGCTACGCGGACGGTCCCTCCGACTCGCTCCGGCCCCGCTCGGGCCAAGCGTTTCTTCTTCTCGGCGGTTCGGACGGAAAGAAGCGCGAAGTTCTTGACGTGAGAAAGACCCCGGATCTTCTCATTCTGGGGTGCGAGGAAGGAGATCGGCTCGGCCGGCGAATCCTCGTCGCCGATCTCGATCACGACGGAAAAGAGGATCTTCTCCTCGCCGCGGTCGGCGCGAGCGGGCCGAGAGGGGAGACGCGCGACGCCGGCGCGGTGTACGTTCTCTACGGGGATCTCCGCGACGAGATCGTCGGGATCCTGGATCTTTCGGTCATGAACCTTCCGGTTCTCTACGGCGGGGATGACGCGGACGCGCTCGGGAGCGCGATGGCGGCCGGCGACTGGAATGGAGACGGCGAAATCGATCTCTTCCTCGGATGCGGGTTCGCGGACGGCCCCGCGAACGGCCGGACGAACGCGGGAGAGGTGTATGTCCTCTTCGGCGCGCCCGGAACCCGCTTTGCGGGGGAGCGTGTGCTCTCGGATGGGAGCGAGTACACGATCTACGGCGCCGAGGCGTACGACGCGGCCGGAATCGCCGTCTCCGCGGGGGATCTCGACGGGGACCGTGTCGACGACCTCGTGATCGGCGCGAACCTCGCCGACGGCCCGAACAACGAGAGGGAGAACTGCGGCGAGGTATACGTCCTCTTCGGGAGCCGCTCCGCGGGGCCGGGGACGATGCTCGACCTCGCGCTCGGGAGGGATCTCACGATCTATGGCGCCGAGCGCGGAGACCAGGTCGGTTCGGTTCTCCATTGTTTGGATTGGAACGAAGACGGGTACGGCGATCTCGTGACCTCTTCACTCCTCAACGATGGACCCGGCGGGTCGCGGGTCGACGCCGGGATGTTGTACGTATTCCTCGGACGCCCCCAGTCGGACCTCCGGCCGATCGTCGATCTTCTGGAGCCGGAAGCGGCGGATCTTCGGATGCTCGGCCCGTCGGCGGGGGACAAGATCGCGACGCTTCTCGAGAGCAGCCGCTTGAGCGACCGCGTGTGCCTTCTCGCGGGGACGATGCTCGGTGACGGGCCGAACGACGAGCGGCGCGACGCGGGCGAGATCTACATCCTCCGGTGGAAGCCGGGGGACGGGAAGTAGACCGTTGGCGGGCGGGCCGATCGATCGTGGGGTGAGCGTGCGGACCCTCCCCGGGATTGGTCCCTCGCGCGCGGAAGCGCTCTCTCTCCGCGGCGTCGTCACGGTCGGCGATCTTCTCCGTCTCCTCCCGCGCGAGTACGTTCTCCCCGGCGAGAAGCGATCGGTCGCCGAGGCGCGCGCGGGGGAGACGGTCGTTCTCGATGTCCGCCTCGATTCGATTCGCGCCCTCCGTCGCGGGTGGCGGGTGACCGCGGTCGAGGGGATCCTCGCCGACGCGACCGGCTCGATCCGCGCGCTCTGGTTTCACGCGCCGTATCTCGCCAGGAGCTTGAAACCGGGGGCTCGCCTTCTCGTCAAGGGGACGCCGACCGGATCGCCCCCCGCGCTTCTTCACCCCGAGTTCGAGACGATCCGGAAGGAGGAGGAGCGGGAGTTCGAGCGGATCGTGGCGCGCTATCCGGCGATCCCGAGCCTCCCGCCGCGCGTTCTCCGAAAGGCGGTCCGCCGCGCGCTCGAACACGTCGGCACCCTCGACGATCCGCTCCCCGAGGATCTCCGCGCGCGCCTCGGCTTCCCGGAGATTCGCGAGGCGCTCCTCGCCGCGCACCGCCCCGAGGCGATCGAAGACGCGAAGCGGGCGCGAAGACGCTTCGTGTTTGAAGAATTGTACCGCCTGCAATCGGCGTTCGCCGTCTCGCTGCGCGCGAGGGAGCGCGCGCGGACGCCGCACGTGCTCGCGGGGGCCTGCCCTCTCTTCTCCCGCTTCCTCGAGGCGCTCCCTTTCCGCCTCACCGCCGATCAGGAACGAGCGATCGAGGAGATCCGCGCCGATCTCGAATCGGGACGGCCGATGGAGCGGCTTCTCGTCGGGGACGTCGGGTCGGGGAAGACGGTCGTCGCGGCGGCGGCGATCGCGTCGGTCGTCGGGGGCGGCGGGCAAGCGGCCCTTCTCGTCCCGACCGAGGTCCTCGCGCGCCAGCACGCCCGCGCGCTCAAAGAGCGCTTCGGCCCGCTCGGCATCGAGGTCGGACTCCTCACGGGTGATCGTTCGATGTCGGAACGAAAGCGGACCCGCGAGCGGATCGCGGAAGGAGACCTCGCGCTCGTCGTCGGGACGCACGCGCTTCTCGAGGAGGCGACCCGCTTTCGGAACCTCGCGCTCGCGGTGGTCGACGAGCAGCACCGTTTCGGCGTGCGTCAGAGGGCTCTTCTCCCTGCGAAGGGGGAGCGCTGTCACTTTCTCCTTCTTTCGGCGACGCCGATCCCGCGTTCCCTCGCGCTCACGCTCTACGGCGATCTCGATCTCTCGGTGATCCGGACGCTCCCGCCGGGACGGCGGCCGGTCTGGACGAAGCGCCTCGAAGGGCGCGGGGCGATCGAGGGGTACCGGCATCTTCGCCAGCGGATCGACGCGGGCGAGCAGGGCTTCGTCCTCTTTCCGCTCGTCGAGGAGAGCGAGGCGAAGGACCGGCGCGCCGCCGTCTCCGCCGCGGAGAAGCTCGCGAAGGGTTTCTTTCGCGATCGGCGGGTCGGTTGTCTCCACGGGCGTCTTCCGGTCGCGGAGAGGATCGAGGTCGTCGATCGGCTTCGCGAGGGAGCGATCGACGTGCTCGTCGCGACCACGATCGTCGAGGTTGGGATCGATCTCCCGCTTGCGACCGTGATGATCGTCGAGGAGGCGGATCGCTTCGGGCTCTCGCAGCTTCATCAGATCCGCGGGCGCGTGGGGAGGAGCGATCTTCCCTCGTCGTGCTTTCTCGTGACGCGCGGTCCGATCACTCCGGAAGCGGAGGAGCGCCTCCGCGCGATCGAGAGGACGAACGACGGCTTCCGCATCGCGGAGGAGGATCTCCGCATCCGCGGGAGCGGCGAGCTTCTCGGAGAGAGACAGCACGGGTCACTCGGCCTCGGGGCGGCCGACCTCGTCCGCGACATCGATCTTCTCGAAGCCGCGCGCCGCGAAGCGTTTGCCCGCGTCTCATTCGCCGGTGATCTTCCCGAACCGATTCGGGCGGGGTAGAGAGCGCGCGCGGGATTGTGTTCCCACTTCGAGATTCCGCGGCGCGGCACCGAGATGTCCCGGAAACCCTCGACACGCCCGGATGCGTGTGATACACTACGTTCCGGAAAATCGATCGGTGATTTCTCATGCCGAGAAGCAAATACAAGCCCAGCCATTCCGGACGGACGTCATCGAACCGCGTCCGTCGCGTCCGAGGAACGTGCAGCCGTGCCTGGTACGGAAAGCTTCTCATGGGGCGCGGTCCTCGTCGAGCGTGGGGAAGCTTATGATGAATAGGATTGAAGAGAGAAGGGCGAGCGAACGAAGAGGAGAGAGACCGATGCTCCAGCCCATCGAAGTCGCGAGTGCTTCCTCAAAATCTATTCTGGTGACTTCCGGTTGAAACCTAAGGAGGAACACATGCTTACCAGAACCAAAGTGCGCACGAGACGGCCGGCAAATCGGAGGCGAGACTTCTTCGCGGTGCTTGGCGTCTTCCTCCTGACCGTCGGCCTCTTGACCGCGATCCTCGGCTGCCGGGAAGAAGCGCCGAACGAAATCCAAAGAGCCGTCGGGATCGAAGAACTCGAAACGGCCAGGAAATGCACGGAAGCCGGCTCCCGGCCGTTTCCGCCACCGGAGATACTGGAGAGCGATTACGATCCGAACATTGCCCTGAGACCTCCGCCGGTGGTCTCGGTCCCCGTCGGGACGTTCACGATGGGGGATGGGGCCGCGTTTTGCGGGATCGACGAGCGCGAGGTGACGCTCACCCATCCGTTCGACCTCGGGCAGTACGAGGTGACGAACCGGCAGTATCGGGACGCGCTCCAGTGGGCGTACGACGAGGGCTACGTGACGGCGACGTCTTTGTCTGTGAACGACAACCTGGACGGGAGCACGGTTCGGTTGGTCAATGTCGGGAGCAGCTACAGCCGGATCAAGTTCAATGCGGGGACGTTCACGGTGACGCCGGGGAAGGAGAACCACCCGGTGGTGGTGGTGACTTGGTACGGGGCGGCGGCGTACTGCGATTGGCTGAGCCTGCAGGCCGGCCTGGCTCGCGCGTATAACCACTCGACGTGGTCGTGCAACGGGGGAAATCCGTACACGGCGGCGGGGTATCGTCTTCCGACGGACGCGGAGTGGGAGTATGCGGCGCAGTACGACGACGAGCGGATCTATCCGTGGGGGAACGAGGCGCCGGATTGCAGCCGGGCGAACTACTGGGGCTGTCTCTCGGGGGAGTACCCGCGGACCGCGGCGGTCGGCAGCTATCCTGCGGCGCCTGCGTCGCTCGGTCTTTACGACATGGCGGGGAGCGTGTGGGAGTGGTGCAACGATTGGTGGCAGTGCGATCTGGGAACCTCTCCGGCGACGGATCCGACGGGGCCGGGTACCGGCTCGTATCGGGTGTTGCGTGGGGGCTCGTGGGGCGGCAACGACAACTACCTGCGCTGCTCGGCCCGGTACGACGTCAGCCCGTCGCTCGCGCCCAACTACGTCGGGTTCCGGGTGGCCCGCAGTCAGTAAGATGGGTACTGGATTCTGGTTTGCTGGATTCTGTATTCTGACATGGGGGTCCAGGGGGCGAAGCCCCCTGGCCTTCCGCCGTTTCGGTGCCGGTGGTATTCTTGCCCCCGAATGGAGAAGAGAGGAAGGGAACTCTCGGTCCCTAGGTGAGAATCGCTCCGCCCCAGAGCCTTCGTAGGAACTCCCGCCACGGAAGGACGAGGATCTTCTCGTGCACGCGGGGCGCCCGCTCGTTCGAGACGAGGATCGCGCGGCGCGGCCGGTATTCCTCCCTGAACATCTGAAGCGACCGGAACTCGGCTCGATCGACGCGCGAGGAACCCTTCACCTCGATCGCGACCTCGCCCCTCGCGAGGACGAAGTCCACTTCGTGCCCTTGCTTTGTCCGCCAGAAGTTCACGTCGTAAGAAAGTTCCTTGTACGATCGGTGCGCGAGAATCTCCATCAGGATGAAATGCTCGAGCGCCCGCCCGAACGCTTCCCCGCGCTCTTCTACGATGCGGCGTTTCGTGAGGACGCCCACCACCCCGACATCGAACAGATAGAACTTCCCCGCCTTGGAGATCACCCGTCGATCCTGCCGTTTCTTGAACGGCTCGATCATCGTTCCGAGAAGAGTGTCGACCAGGATTTCGTAGTATCCCTTCACCGTCTTCGCGTCGACGCCGGAGTCGCGGGCGATGTTCGCGTAGTTCGTGAGCTCGCCATGCGAATAGCCAACCGCGTCGAGGAAGCGCGAGAATGCCGGCATGTTGCGCGTGAGACCCTCGTCAAAGACCTCCTCCTTGAGGTAGTCGCGCACGTAGGCCTCGAGTGATTTCTCGTAGGCCGCGTCGAGGTAGTGCGCGGGGATCATCCCTCGATTGAGCGCGATGAGAAGATCGAGATCCTGAACCTCGGCGGACACGAGGGGATGCAGCGTATATCTCCACGCCCGCCCGCCGAGGAGGTTCGCGCGTCCCCGCTTCAGCTTCCTCGCGCTGGAACCGCAGAGGATGAAGCGAAGTGCTTTGTTTTCGATGAGCCCATGGATCTCGTCGAGAAGGCGGGGGACTTTCTGCACCTCGTCGATGAGGACGGGATGCCGGAGCCTTTTCGGGTCCGCCGCCTCGATCCGTTCGCGAAGAAGAGCGGGGCGCTTCGTGAGTTCGAGCAGGAGATCCGTATCCAGGAGATCGAACCGGAGGCTCTCCGGAAACATCGTTCGAAGGAGGGTGGTCTTTCCCGTCTTCCGTGGACCCCAGAGAAATGCGGACTGGCGCTTGGGGAGACAGAGACGGAGAAGGCGGGGGAGAACGGCCATTCGGGAACATCCTCCATATTGGTCGGACTATTCGGGAGTATCGTCCGTTTGGGCCGTGCGGTCAAGCGCTCGATTTGGGGGATTTGGGGGACACCCTACCGATTTCGCCCCGCCCGCGATCGGGATAAGCCGGAAGTCGTGCCGAAATCGGTATCATGTCCCCGAGTTTGCCAGGCGTCCTCTCTTTCATCTTCATCGAATGAGGTGCAGGCGGACGGTCTCCGTCGTGCTTCCTGACCGAAGCTCGGCGAAGTAGATGCCGGAGGCGGCCTCCTCGCCGCCGTTCCCTCGCCCGTCCCACGTTTCTTCGTATGCGCCGGCGGGGAGCGCCTCATCGAGAAGAACACGCACGAGGCGACCCGCGAGATCGTAGATCGCGAGGCTCGCGCTTCCGCTCTCGGGAAGATCGAAGCGGATCCGCGTGGTCGCGTTGAAGGGGTTCGGCCGCGCGCCGTGGAGACGCACGCTCGCGGGGACGCCGCCGCCGAGAGGAGCGAGAAGGTATCGGGTACTGAGTGAACCCAGGAGCATCGTCTCTCTTGGCCGAGGAAGCCGCAGTTCCGATGGCAGCAATCGGGGAAACGCGCCCTTTTCCGAATGCGTGATCGCGAGAAGGAGCGTTTGTCACCAAAGAGAAAGGGCACGCGCCCCCGCAATGACCGGGCACGAGCGCACAAGCCGGCATCGAGCGGATCTCCATGTGTTCCGGAAGGCGCTCCCTGGGTTGCCGGCTAATCGAGCTTCATCTCCTTCAGGAAAATCGGCCACGGGAGAGCGCGAACGCCGGGCGCGATCGCGCGGGATGGAGCGCAGGCTCGCGGCGACTCGTGAACCACGAAGAGGTCGATGCGGCTTCTCGCACCGCGCCGCGCCTTCCACGCCTCGGCGAGACGGAGCATCGGGGCGGCCATCGACGGGACCGCCGTCCGCGAGGCCTTGGCTTCGATGAGAGCGAACCGGCCCCCCTTCATCGGAACGAGGAAGTCCACCTCGAGTCCCTGTTGGTCGCGAAACGTGTAGATCTCAGGGCGCCGTCCAGCGTTCACCTGTGCTTTCACGATCTCGGCGGCGAGGAAACCCTCGAAGACCTCGCCGAGGAGCGGCGATTTCCGAAGCTCCGCTTCCGTGTCGATGCCGAGGAGGTGACAGACCAACCCCGAATCCGCGAGGTAGAGCTTGGGCGACTTGACAAGCCTCTTCCCCAGGTTCTCGAAGAAGGGGGGCACGAGGACGATCTGCTGGGTCGCCTCGAGGATCCGAAGCCACGCCGTGATTCCGGGAATGCTCATCCCGAGCGGGGCGGCAAGATCGGTCTTGTTGAGAATGCGGCCGTGCCGCGCGGCGAGGAGCGCGAGGAACCTCCGGAAGGCGGCCAGATCTTGAACGGCGGCGATCGAGCGCACGTCTCTTTCGAGATACGTCTGGAGGTAGGAACTGAACCAGAGAGACGCCGCGCGGGGCCTCGCGAGGACCTCGGGATAGCCCCCGCGGAGGATCCCGACCTTCGGATGCTCGCGCACCGACATCGGAAAGAGGTGGAGAACGGCGGCCCTTCCCGCCATCGACTCGCTCACGTTCCGCATGAGCCCTGCCTCGCGCGAGCCGGTGAGGAACCAACGGCCCATCCGGCGTGGGGCTCGGTCGATCCGCGCTCGGACGAAGTTGAAGACCTCGGGGACGTTCTGGATCTCGTCGAGGATGGCGGGGAGCCGCACGTCGTCGAGGAACCCTTGCGGGTCGGATCGGAAGCGCGCGACGAGATCCGGATCCTCGAAGAGGTAATACCCGGCGTCGGGGAGGAGATGGCGAAGAAGGAAGGTCTTTCCGGCGCGACGGGGTCCCGTGAGAACCACCGCGGGAAAGTCCCGCGCGGCGGCGAGGACCCGGCGCTCGAGCTCGCGACGCACGTACCGCATGACTGAGAAATCTAAGGTGCCGCCTTAGAAAACTCAAGAGGGAAATCGGGGGGCAGGGACCCTTTCTTGCTTCGACGGCTCACCGGCGTGGGGGTTCCCAATCGTGCGCTCGTCATCGAACGAGCGAAAAAGGCCAGGCGTCCCCTCTTTTATCGGATCAGATGCAGCCGGACGGTCTCCGTCGTGCTTCCGGAGCGAAGCTCGGCGAAGTAGATGCCGGAGGCGGCCTCCTCGCCGCCGTTCCCTCGCCCGTCCCACGTTTCTTCGTATGCGCCGGCGGGGAGCGCCTC
>VGIW01000043.1 GCA_016867715.1 Candidatus Eisenbacteria bacterium
GAAGAGCGGGCCCGCGGGAAGAAGATCGAGAACCGGATTCCAGAGGGTGAGATCGTTTCTTCTACCCTCGACGACCGTTGCATAAAGCAAACCGAACGTCTCGGCGTCCCCCTCGACCACGAGCGCGGCGTTCTCCTCGACAGTGGCGAGGATGTTCGCGATGTGCTCGTCGAGAACCGATCGGTCCGCGGGACGGTTCCGCGCGGCCTCCGCCGCGATGGTGGCGAGCAAAAGGAGCGCGGCGACCCCCGACGTCCTTCTCCCGGAACGCGCGAGAAAGAACGCCGCCGGCAGGAGGAGAAGCATCAACGCGGGAAGGAAATAGGCCTCCGGATCGTGGATCCTGTACCCGAGAATGAACGCGAGCGTGACGAGGGAACCCCCGAGAACGAGGAGGAAGAGGTCTCGCCGCTCCCGGTAGAGAAACCGAAGCCCGATCGCGGCGGCGATCCAGACGAGCGGCGGGACTTCCCCGCCGAGCCCCGCAAGCCGCGCGAGCGGATCCTCCGCCGGTCCCCCCGCTTGGAGATACCCCCAGTAGTTTCGGCCCACGACGTGCGCGAGGAAGCGCGGCGCCGACGAGGGGTCCCCCCAGTTCCAGAGGGGCGCGAGAGCGGCGCGCACGGGGAGGATCGCGTACGGCGTGAGGCCGATCCAGAAGAGCGGCTTCGAGAGGAAGACGATACGCCTGGAGGGATGCGCGACCGCGAGAAGGTGGATCGCGAGAACGGGGAGCAAGAGGAGGAACCCGAGGTGGTTCGTGAGCGCGAGCCCCCAGAGATAGGCGGAAAGGAGGACGCGTCTCGGGTCCCTCCTTTCCGGAAGGACATAAAGTATCAGCGCGAGGAAAAGAGCCCCGAGCGCGTAGACCTCGGCCGAGGTCGACTCTAGCCAAAACGTTCGGGAGGTCGCGAGCGCCGCCGAGACGAGAACGGCCGCGCGCACCGAGCCGGTTCGGCGGAGAACCCACGCGCCGAAGAGCCCGACCGCCGCCGCTCCCGCGAGAGCGGCGAAGAAGTTCATCCGCGCGGCGACCGATCCGATCGGAACGAGGGTGAACAAGCGCCCGATCGACGTGTAGAGCGGATACCCGGGCGGGTGCGGCACCCCGAAGACGCGCGCCGCGACCGTGAGCTCAGGGCCGTCCCCCGGCTGAACCGTCGGGGCGAGCGTGAAAAGATAGAGAACGAGCGCCGCCGCGAAGAGGGAGATCCCAACGAGACGGACATTCGCTCGGTCAGTGGACGTATCCAAGGGACCTCAGCTTCTCCAGCATCCTCTCGTCGAACGGGCTCTCGATCGGCGCCTCGTCCCCGAGCGCGCCCTTCTCCCAGCTCTCCACGAAACGCACAGGATGATCGCGGAGGAAATCGGCTCGAAACACCCCCTCGGGGACCGTCCCGTCCATGTCCGCTCCGAGAGGAAGCCCCGCGGCGGCGAGGACGATCGCGGCCACGTCCTCGGGACGGACCGGCTCCTCGAGCGTCCCCCTCCGGAACGGCCCGCCGCCCGCGAAGAGGATCCCCCTTTCGCCGTGCCAGAACGGCATCTCGGTCCACCGGTCGTCTCCCACGTGAAGAATCATTCCCGGCGGGTACGTGCGGAAGCCGTGGTCGGAGACGACGAGGACGGCGTCCCTCTCGAGATCGACCCGTTCCAGAACGAGCCCGAGCGCGCGATCGGCGAGGCGGTAGGTCTCCGCCACCATCGGGCCGAACGTGTCGACGACGGCCCGAGGAGGGGGCGCCAGCGGCGCGGGGAGCCCCTCCATCGAGCCGCCGAACCGCTCGGTTTCGTAATATCGATGAAACATCCATAGCTTATGTGGAAAGAAGTCGGTCGCCTCCAGATAGAACGTGAAGAAACGCGGCTTCCTCTCGTCGAAGAGGGCGAAGGCGGCGTTCAGATAGGCGAGGTCCTTTTCGAGATAGTGCCGGAGCGCCGGATCGAGCCGGTCCGCGTTCGGGAAGTCGGCCGTCTTGAAGAAGCGCTTCTCGCGGGCCGCATCGACCGCTTCCCCGTCGATTCCCTCCGGGAAGGTCCGCATCCCGATCGTGTCCCACTCCGCCCCGGGGCTCCACTCCTTCTCGTACTCCTCGGTCGGGGGCCAGGTGTAGTTCGTGAGAAGAAAGCCGTTCACCGGCCGCGCGGGCCACGTGACCCAATGGCCGACGACCCCGACCGTGATCCCCGACTCGCCGAGAATGTCCCACACCGTCCGCCGCCGAATCAGGTTCGAGGTGACCGGCACCCTCTTTCCTTCCGAGCCGACCGGAAGGGTGAAGCTCTCGATTCCGTGAGCTTCCGGGCCGAAGCCCGTGAAGATCGACGTCCAGATCCTCGGGGAGAAGAGAGGCTCGTCCGCGAGAAGATCCGCCGCGAACCCCGCCTCGAGCAGGCGATCGAAGTTGGGGAGCTCCCCCCTCGCGCGGAGGGCAGCGACGACCTCCGGATCGGCCGCGTCCACCCCGAACACGACGATCCGCTCCGGAAGGGACCGGTCCGGCGCGCCGCACCCGGCTGCTGCGAAGGAGAGGAGAACGAAAGCAACCGCCTCGCGCATTCCGTTTCCGTTCGCATCGCGCGGGGCCCGCGGGTCGGTCCGCGCGATCGGTTCATGAATGAATGATCAGTAGTACCCGAGCGCGCGGAGCTTCTCGCGGATCTCCGCCTCCACCGTGAGATCGCCGGTCTGAAACCCCGGGTCCCTCTCGCGAATCCACTCGAGGAGAGAGCGCTCCATCTCCGCTGCGCGCTTCGGATCGAGGCCGATGACGTTGCGGGTTTCGCTCGGGTCCTCCCAGAGATCGTAGAGCTCCTTCCGATCCCGGAAGGGGGTCACGATGTACTTCCAGCGCTCGTCCCGGACCGCCTTCGCCTTGTACTTGTTCTGGTATTCCGTTTCCGGCTCGATGCTCCACGGCTTGCTCGCCTCGGAGAACACGACGCGCGGGGCGATCGGCCCGCGCGCGGCCGGAAGCAGGCTCTCCCCCTCGAAGATCGAGGGGATCGGGAGGCCCGCCGCCTCGAGGAGGGTCGGCGCGAGATCGAGAAGGCGGACCGGCGCCTCTTCGATCCTCGGCTCCCGGACGATCGAGGGTCCGTGCAGGATGAGCGGAACGTCCACCGCGCTCGCCCAGAGATACTCGCCGTGATCGAAGAAGTACATGTGCTCGCCGAACCCCTCTCCGTGGTCTCCCGCGATCACGAGGAGAAGCCCCTCGCGTCTCCCCTTGGGAACCGCTTCGAGAAGACGCTCGAGCCATCGATCGACGAACGCGATCTCGCCGTCGTACGCCGCGAAGAAGGCGTCTCGGTCCGAGGGGCGAAGCGGGGCGAGGCCGGACCGGATTCTCTTCAGATCCTCGAGGCTCGTCGTGCGGTACGCCCCTTCCGGCACGCGCCGGATCGAGCCGTACGGCGGCGGCGGATCGTACGGCCAGTGCGGATCGAAATAGTGAACCCAGAGAAAGAACGGCTCCTCCCCAGCGGCCCCGAGCCACTCGCTCGCGTACCTCGTGACCGTGGAGGCGCGCCTCTCGAGCTGGCCGCCGTCCGGGGTTTCGTCCGTGATGTCGTCGTAGACCGAGAAGCCCCGGTCGAGCCCGAACGTCCGGTGAAGCGAGAAGGCCGAGACGAACGCGCCCGTGCGGAACCCTCTCTCCCGGAAAATCTGCGCGATCGTGCGGACATCCTCGGGCACGCGGAACCCGTTCCTCGGCACCCGGTGCGTGCGGGGGTAGAGAGAAGAGAGGATCGTCGTGTGCGAGGAGAGGGTCGTCGGGATCTCGGCGATGCAGTTCGTGAACAGGACCCCCTCGGCGGCGGTCCGATCGAGAAACGGGGTCGAGGCTTCCGCGTTCCCGTAGCAGCCGATCCGGTCGGATCGGCAGGTGTCGATCGTGACGAGGAGGATCCCGTCGACGAGGGGGGGCGGGTTCTTTCCCCCGCAGGCGAGAAAGAGCAAGACCGTGACGACAACGAGCGACCTCTGCACCTGCGAACCCCTTTCCGCGGCAGCCGCCCGCGAGTGTAGCACACCCCCCTTCGTTGACGCTCTCCGCGACCGCGGGTAGATTGATAGCGAAGGCTCCGTTCGACGTCTATAAGGTCGGACGATCTCTCCGACGGGGCGAAACCCGCTCGATGCACGCGCTTTCGGTCCCGGACGCGCAACTTCTTCGCGCGCGGCGCGCCCCGTCCGAGCCAAGGAGGTGGATCCGATGAACCGCACCCCGATCCCGGACCGCAGAGCCCGAGCGGCCCCGGCGCCCCGAGCCGGCCTTCTTGTCTTGTCACTTCTTCTCTCCGCGTCGGTTGTCTTCGCGTCCCTTCCGCTCCGCGAGATCCCGGAAGGCGCGTACAGGCCGGGGGATACGGGGGACGCGCTCCTCCTCGTCCGGGTCGGCTCGATCGACGACCTTTGGGAGTTCGTCGAGGCGTGGGAGGCGGCCGGGGCCCGGTTCCCGCATGTCTACCCGCCGAACCTCCTCATCGGGGATGTCCCTGAGTCGATCGAGAGGAAGATCCGCGCGGACGAACGCCTTATCGAGCTGCATCGGAAGCCGGCCGCGGTCTCGGTCGGGAAGACGACCTCGGAACAAAGGCTCCTCGTCGATTCCTGGAACCGCGAGCTCGTGCAGGAACCGCCCGAACCGTCCAAGATGCCCGTGGAGTTCGGGGATCTCCTCCTCGGGCCCGCCTGGATCCCGCCGGAGGATGCCTCCCCCGGCAAGCACGAGGGCGGGCTCGTTCGGATGTACGGGAGCGCGTTCGGAGCGACAATGATCCAGTCCTCCGAGCTCCTCTTGGGGAAGGTCGCGGTCGCGATCGTCCTCCCCGACGGCCCAGGGACCACTTACTCGGACACCGAGATCTCCGTCGTCTACGCGAAGGCGCGGGGGGCGATGGACTTCTTCTCGGCGAACGTCGAGTATCCGGGAGTGCGCTTCGTCTACGATCTCAGGCGGCGCGTCCCGACCTCCCACAACTTCCAGACCACCCCTCCCCATCTCCACCAGAAGGAGTGGGTCGAGGAGGTCATGGACGCGCTCGGGTACGATCTCTATGTCAAGGGGACCGACTTCGGGCCGGTCTACCAATACTTGGACAGCTTGCGGATCCGGATGCGGTGCGAGTGGGGCGCCTGTCTCTTCATCCCCAAAGTTTCGTACTTCGCCGGCGCGGGGTACACGGCGTACGCGTACCTCGGCGGGCCGTTCCTCGTCGTCCCGTCCGGCATCAACGGGAAGGTCACCCCGCACGGAAGCGGAAGCATGGATCTTTCGCATCTCATCATTCATGAGTTCGCGCATCTCTTCTGGGCGCTCGACGAGTACCCGGCGGGGGGAACCTCCTCGCCGTGCCACGCAACATCGGGATACCTCGCGATCCGAAACAGAAACAGCCTGAACTGGGATTACACGTGCGAGCGGCACGTGGCCTGCTGCATGGACGTTCCCGCCCCCTTCATCTGCCGGTTCACGCTCGGCCAAATGGGAATCTGGGATTCGGAAGATCCCCCGGACGGGATCCCCGACGTGCTCGATACGCACCCGTTCGTTTACGCCGACACGCTTCCGGACACGGTCGTGGTCATCGACCCGCTGATCCACGGCATCGCCGCCGAGATCCCGGTGGTCAACCGGGCGTACGGCGGCGGGAGCGGCGCGGGAAAGGGGGCGGAGGTCGCCGGAGCCCGCCCCGATATCACCTTCAACTCGATCGAGCACGTGATTTACCGGATCGACGAGATGGCGGACGAGGAAGGGAATCCGATTTGGTTCTACGCCGATCCGGAAGGGGGATGGGGAGGCGACTCGACGCGCGTGCACTTCGCGTTCCGCCCCTACGGCCTCACCGGAGGACCGCACACGATCCGAATCAAGGCGGTCAACACGGTGGGGAACGTTTCGACCTGGGGGGAGAACCGGCAGGGGATCTTCGTGAAGGCGATCGCGCTCCGCGATTTCGCCGCGGCGCCCGACTACGACGGGCGCGTTCGAGTTTCCTACAAGATCGAAGGGATCGCGTTCGGCGCGTCCGCCACGCTCTATCGCCGCGCGGAAGGCGGAACCGACGAGCGGATCTTCACGCACACGCTCGCGGACGACTCCGAGATGGTCCTCTTCGACGAGCACCCGAGACCCGGTGAGCGATATCATTATCGTCTCGAGGCTCGCGCGCTCGGCGCGAGCTGGGAGTGGGAAGCGGACGTCATCTCCCCGGCGCGCATCGCCCCCGGCGAACATGTCTCGCAGATCACGCCGAATCCGTTCCGCTCGAGCACGATGATCTCGATCAAGGTGCCCCGCGGCGATCCGACCCACCGCCTGGGAGGGGGCGGAGGAAAGCCGGGGCCGAACCCGCCCAACCCGTACAACCCGAACACGGGCGCGGCGCCGCAGCTCGAGGCGGGATCGCAGAGCCGCTACAAGATCGTGCGGGTCGAGATCGACATCTTCGACGTGGCCGGACGCCTGGTACGCAGCTTCCCGCCGATCCACTCCTACGAGGGCTTCTATTCGGAGCCGTACGTGTGGGACGGCACGGACGACTCGGGGCGGAGGGTTCCGCAAGGAGTCTATTTCGCTCGCATGAAGGCGGGGGACCACGTCGAGGAGACTAGGAAGATCGTCTTCATCCGCTAAACAGTCGAAAGGTTCGTATGCGAAGCGCCGGGGGGTCTTCCCCCGGCGCTTCTTCGGCGCGGAACGATCCCCGCGCGGACTCTACCTCGTCCGGATGAGGCGGCGGTTCCTCCGATAGATGAAGAAACCGACGACAGCGAGAACGACGATCGTCACCAGAACCCGCAAGCCGCCGAAGGTAGACCCGCCGATCTCGCTCGCGGAGCGAAGCCAGTTCCGATAGTCGACCATCCCCGCCTTCCGATCGTCCTGGTCCCAGGAGTCGAGGATCTCCTCGAGCGCCGCCGGATAGCCGAGGCGGTCCATCGTCGAGGTGATCGCCGGGCCCCAGTAGTTGTAGCGGGCGTTGATCTCGTTTCTCGACTGATTGCCGACGGCGAGATACGTGTTCTTGAGGAAGCTGTTCCCGTGGGCGCGGCTCCCTCCGATCACCGGAACTCGCTTCTTGCCGACGATCAGAATCGCGGCGTTTCCCGACTCTCGGAACTCGTTTCGGTAGATCTTCGCCGCCGACCCGCGCGCGAGGATTCCGTACTGGGCGCTTCGGAGGAAGAGGTTCTCCTCCACCAGAATCGGCGACCCCTGAAGACGAAGCGCGTCGAAGCAATCGACGAACTCGCTTCTCCGAAGAACCCCTTCGGACGAGTCGATCCGAGCCCCCGCTCCCCCGACGAACCGGCAATCTTCGATCGCGATCCGTCTCTTGGTCGCGATGACCGAGAAGACGTGCGGAGCGTCCGTCCGATCGAACGTGATCCCGCGGAGAAGAAGCTTCTCCCCCTCTCCCTCCGCGAACACGATCGGATCCTCGACCCGAAGCCCCCGCACGATCGTCGAGTCCCGTCCCCCTTTCCCCACGAGGGAGAAGGCGACTCCCGGAGGAGGCTTGATGGAAGCCGTGTACTCCCCCGGAAGAAGCACGATCCGCCCGCCGTCTTCGAGGCGCAAGACGGCGTCCTCGATCGTCGGAACCTCCGAGGGGACGACGAGGTCGGCCGCCTCCGGCGAAGAGGAAGCAAGGAACGCGAGCATGAGAGCCGAACCGAACCATCGAAACATAAAGGAACTCCCTCGCTTTCGCGCGACGATGGGGAACCTCGGCGCAAGAGTATCACGGCGCCGAAGGCTTGTCCAACGCCAGAAGGGCCTCCGCGAGGCTCGGCTCCTCCGGGAGGCGCGCCGCCGCCCCGCGAAGCGCCGCGCGCGCTTCCTCCTCCCTTCCCGAGGCGGCGAGATGCTCTGCGAGAAGGAGGACCGGCCCCGGCATCTCCGGGGAGATCCGCACGCCGGCTCGGAGCTCCTCCTCGCCTTCGGCCGCGCGCCCCATGCGGACGAGGCAGAACCCCAGGTTCGCGTGAACCCTCCCGTCGCGAATTCCGGAGCGAAGAAACGCGCGGTACTCCTCGGCCGCCTCCTCGTAGCGGCCTTCTCCCTGCAGGAGCTGCGCGACGTTGACCCGAAGCCCGGGGTGCCGCGGATCGATCGCGATCCCCCGGCGGTACGTTTCTTCCGCCTCGCGCGCTCTCCCCTCGGCGGCGAGCGTGAGGGCGAGGTTGTTGTGCGCCTCGGGATTGGACGGGGAGAGCTCGATCGACCGCCGAAACGACGCGATCGCCCCCTCGCGATCCTCGAGCGCGCGAAGCGCGACCCCGAGGTCGTGGTGCAGGTCGCTCGACCCGGGCCGGAGACGAGTCGCCTCGCGGAAACGCTCGGCCGCCCCCGCGGCGTCTCCGCGCTCGAGCAGCGAAACCCCCTCTCCCTGATAGCCGAGCGACCAATCGATGGGCCCCACGGCCCCGAAGTCGTGGTTCAGCAAGAACACAAGCAGCAAGAGAAGCGCGGCCCCGGGAAGAACGCGCGCGCGCCGCCGTCTCAAACCCGCGCCGAGACGGAGAAGCCCGCTCGCCGCGAAGAGAAGAAGGACGGGAAGAAGGGGCATCCGATAGCGCGAGCAGACGAAGAAGAGCACGATGGAGAGGGAATACGCCGCGAGAAAGAAGAGAAGCAGGAGCTTCCTCCGATCCCATCGCGCGAACACCATCCCGACGATCGCCAGCGGCATGATGAGCCCGTAACAAAGAGGGAGGGCGCGAAAGGGGCGCGAATACCGCGCGGCGAAATCGATGATGTAGTTGTTCGAGAGCTCCGCTCCGTGAAACAGAAGATACGACTTCTTGAGAAAGAGGAGCGCCGCCTCGCGAGGGTTCTCCCGGATGAACGCCTTTCCGCGTTCGTACCAGTACGCGGAGACCTCGGAGTCCTTCGCCTTCCTTCCGAGCGCCCGCGCGGCGAGAAGACGCGAGTCCTCGATCCCGCCCTTCCAGTCCTTTCGGATCCCCGGCGCGGTGGCGCTCCATCCGTCTGCTCCCGGATGGTTTCCAAGATAGAAGTTGATCCCTCCCTGCGAGGCGATCCACACGCGATCGTTCCCCTCGCGGAGGTTCCTCACGGTGATCGGAGCGAGAACGAGAACGGCTCCGAGCGCCGCCAGAAGCGACGGCGCCGCGACGCTCGCGAGGAGGTTCTCCCGGCGATGAAGAAGAAGCCAGAGCGGGATCGCAGGGGCGAAGAGAAGGATGTTCGGCCGGGCCGCCGCCGAGAGCCCGAGAAGAAGACCGGCGGCGAACCAGAGCCGAAGGCTCCGCCTCTCCTCCGCCTCAAGAAGGAGCGTGAGCAGGATCAAGTTGAGAAAGACGGCGAACGGCTCGATCTTGAGCTCCCCGTCGAAGAAGAGAAGGATCGGGTAGAGGAGCGCGAGGGAGAGCGCGAGAAGCGCGGTCCCCTTCCCGAACACTTTGCGCCCGATTCGGTATGCCAGGTAAAGGGAGAGGACGCCGAGAACCGCCTGGACATACCGCGGGTGGCGCGGATCCCCTCCCCCGATTGCATAGACGGCCGCGAGAAAGTACGGATAGGCGGGCGCCCGAAAGAAAGGCTCCCCGTCGGTGATCGGCTCTCCGCGCACGATCGAGCGGGCCCACTCGTCGTGGTACCCGGGGTCCATCACGGGCCGATCGAAAATCGGCGAGGCCTGCATGTCGAAGGTATGGAGAAAACGGAGAAAGAGACCGATAAGGAGAAGGGCGGCGAGACAAACGCCGAGGAGGCGGGACGCGGGGTTGGGTGAGCGCATGGTTTTCTAACCTATTCACCTGGAATCGGTTACGCCATGCATCCTAGCAGGCTCGGAGGCCGGAGGCAAGCGAAATGGGAATCGCGGGCGGGCATCCGTTCAGGGTTGACACGGGAGGCCCGCGCGTGCTAGTATGATGCCCAGTAACGGGTTGGATCGCATTCCCCTTGACTCGTTTTTCGGGGCGTGCTACAATCAGACCCGTCGCGAGATATGGTTCTTTGAAAACGAGGTGTTTGTTCCCTGTACGCTTCCCAGGCAAGAACCTCAAGACCCACGAGGAGGTGATTGCAGGAGAGAGACCACAACCGGTTGGAAAGTGTCTCAACAGTTAGGGAGGTTTCACAGCACATGAAGAAGCTACTTTTGGTCGGTCTTCTGGCGCTGGCCATGGCGGTCGCCGCGTTTGCGGACATTCCGAACCGCGACAAGACCGCGGTTCAGGAAGCGATCACGCCTCATGGCGGCGGCGGAGCGACCGGTGCGTGCTCGATCGTTTACTACAACCTCTGCTCGCGCTGGCTCTGGGTTTGGTCCGGCTGGAGCCCAGGCGATGAGATCGGTGTCGTGTTCGATCTTCCCTTGGACTGCGGAAAGCTGCCGGGCGAAGAGTGCTTGAACACGGGCTTCTGGTGGTACTGGCGCTACACGACCCCGGGTTGGGGCTACACGGTCCACTACGACGTGTACGACATCGACGCCGCCTACTGCAAGATCGGCGGATCCCTCGGGACGAGCGCGTCCCAGGACCCGGTCGAGCGCTGGAACTTCCATCCGGCTCTCGGCACGGCGATCACCAGCGACCTCGGTGGGATTCTCGCGACGTGGGACAAGGGCGGCCTGCCCTACGCGGGAACGGACAACAACTACAAGAACGCTGCGGCTCCGGGTCTCTGCCCGGGCTATGCGCCGGGTCCGATCCGCTCGTTCATTTGGCTTCCCGCCGCTGTGTGCCCGACGTACTACTTCGGTGACGGCATGGGCCCGGTTCAGCTCCTCATGGACGCCGGGTTCGACTGCCAGCCGACTGCGACCGAGGATGCGTCCTGGACCGGCGTGAAGAGCCTCTTCCGGTAGTTCGTACCGAAGGCTCGAGCGGTCCATCGGATCGTTCGCCGGCCGGCTCGAAAGAGCCGGCCGGTTCCTTTTTGGGCGAAGGATTCCCCGCGTCCGGCCGAGACGGCCTTGCCGGATGCGTTCCCACCGACTAGAATGGCCGCATGGCGCGGCGAGCGGTTCTCCTCTTCCTTCTCGCGTTCCTCGCGTGCGGCGTCGAGCCGCCGCACAGGGGACCGAACTTTCTTCTCGTCACGATCGACACGCTTCGAAAGGACGCGGTCGGATGCTATGGGTCTGCGGAGGCGCGCACCCCCGTCCTGGATCGTCTCGCCCGTGAAGGAGTTTTCTTCGCGAACGCGTCGTGCCAAGTCCCGACCACGCTCCCCTCGCACGCCACGATCTTCACGGGACGCTACCCGGCCGAGCACCGATCGCGCCACAACGGGATGCCGCTCGCGCCCGAGGAGACCACTCTCGCCGAGAGGCTCTCCGCGCGCGGCTATCGGACCGCAGGGTTCGCCGCGAGCCGCGTGCTCGCGGGCGCCTTCGAGATCGACCAAGGCTTCGAGACGTACGACGACGTTTGGGAGAGCCGCGAGGAAGGCATCCAAGGCCGCCTCCAGCGCAGGGCGGACAGCGTCACCGCGTCCTTCCTCCGCTGGTTCGAGACGCTCGATACAGGCGATCCTTTCTTCGCGTGGGTCCACTTCTACGATCCGCACGTCCCCTACGATCCGCCCGCGCCGTTCGCGGAGGCGGCGGGCGGAGCCTACGCGGGGGAGGCCGCGTACGCGGACCGCCATCTCGGGATCGTGATCGACGCGCTCGAACGAAAGGGGCTCCTCGAGAAGACCGTCGTGGTCGTCCTCTCCGATCACGGCGAGGGTCTCGGAGAGCACGGCGAGAGCGAGCACGGCCTTCTTCTCTACGAGACCACGCTCGCGATTCCTTGGGTTCTTCGCGTGCCCGGCGGACCGCGGGATCGGATCGCGACCCTCCCCGCCGAGACGATCGATCTTCTTCCCACCGTGGCCGCGCTCCTCGGGATCGCGCCCGACCCGGAGTGGCCCGGCCGGGATCTTCTCCCGCTTCTCGACGAACCGGAGGAAGACGGGCGCCCGGTCTGGTCCGAGTCGCTTTACGGGAACCTTGGCTACGGATGGGCCCCTCTTCGCGCGGTTCGCCTCGGGGACTGGAAGGTCGTTCGCGGGAGATGGGACGAGCTCTTCGATCTCGCGTCCGACCCGAAGGAGACGAGAAACCTCGCCGCCTCCCGGCCGGAGATCGCGCGCGAGCTCGGGGCGCGGATTGACGCGCGCGCGGCGGACGAGCCCTCCCCCTCGGACGGCGCTCCGGACCTCACGATGGAGCAGAGAGAGATGCTCGAGAGCCTCGGCTACATCGCTCCACGAACCCACGGCCCGGCGGGAGAGGATCTCCCCGACCCGAGGGACCGCTACAGCGCCCACGAGCTCCTCGCTCGAAGCCAAATCCGGACCCTGGAGGGGCGCCCCGACCTCGCCCGGATGGACATCGAGGAGGCGCTTCGGATCGATCCGAAAAATGTGTACGCGCTGCAGCGTCTTGCCTCATACTCCCACGAGCTCGGCGAGCGCGACGAGGAGAAGCGGCTCTATCTGGAGATCCTGTCGATCGATCCGCTTCATCCCTCGGCCTGGAACAACCTGGGAGCGCTCGCGGAAATGGAGGGGGACCTGGACAGCGCGCTCCGTTGCTACGAGAGGTCCCTTCAAGGGAGCCCGAATTTTGCCGATCCTTATGTTAACCGCGGGAACGTCTACTTCGCCCGGGGAAACCTCCGGGAAGCGCTCGGGGAGTACAGCACGGCTCTCCGCTTGAACCCGGGATCGGCGATCGCCCATTATGGGAAGGCAAGGGTGTACGATGCCTGGGGGGATCTCGAGAAGACTGTTCTCGAGCTGAAGCTCGCCCTCCGCGTGGACCCGTCGTTTCGAGAGGCGAACGAGTGGCTTCGCGCGCTCGAGGCGAGCGCATCGCCCGGCCGCGCGAACGCCGGAAGTGACATCCAATGAAACAAGCGAGATGGCTTCTGATCGCGCCCCTCTTCCTTCTGATCGGCTGCGCGAGCCGCGTCGACCCGCCCCTCGCCGATCCGACCGAGGACTCTCCCCCTGCGAACGACGAGACGGTCTTCGAGGAAGCGGAGGGGTTGTATCTCCACGGGCTCGATCTCTATCGCTCGGGGCGCTGGGACGCGGCCGAGAGGTCGTTCGAGAAGGCGCTCCGCGTCCTCGCCGAGGGGCCGGCCGGCGAATTCCAGGAGGAAGAGACCCGCCGGGCGGCGCGCCTCCTCCACGCGAAGGCCCTGTACTATCGCGACCGTTCCGCCGGGAAGTACGAAGAAGAAGGGCCGCTCCCGCCTCCCCCCGCCGACAAGCCGGTGGTCGGGGTTCCCGACACGACGAACGGCGCGGTGGAGCGGTGGGTCGAGTACTTCGCGGGTCGCGCGCAGAAGACCTTCGCCCGCTGGCTCGAACGATCGGGGCGCTACGAGGCGATGATGCAGAAGATCCTGGAAGAGGAAAACCTCCCGGCGGATCTCTACTACGTCGCGCTCATCGAGAGCGGGCTCAATCCTCACGCCTACTCCCGCTCGCACGCGGTCGGGATGTGGCAGTTCATCAAGGGGACCGGCCGCCTCTACGACCTCCAAGCGGATTACTGGCTCGATGAGCGAAGAGACCCGGAGCTCTCCGGCCGTGCGGCTGCTCGACACCTCAAGGATCTCTACGAGACTTTCGGAGATTGGTATCTCGCGCTCGCGGCGTACAACTGCGGAGAGGGGCGCGTCCTCCGCGAGATCGCGCGCTCGGGAACGCACGATTACTGGAAGCTGAGCCGCCTCCCGAAGGAGACGCGCGAGTACGTCCCCAAGTTCCTCGCGGCGCGCCGGGTGGCGCAGCATCCGGAGAAGTACGGGTTCCGCGTGGTCCCCGATCCGCCTCTTCGCTACGAGACGATCCGCGTGTACGAGACCACGAGCCTCGGCGCCGTGGCGGATTGCGCGGGCGCCTCGCTCCGCGAGATCGAGGACCTGAACCCCGCGATCCGCAAGTCGGTGACCCCTCCCTCGCGCGCGAGCATGGAGCTCCGGCTCCCTCCCGGGACCTCCGACCGCGTAAGGGAGTGCATCCAGTCGATGCCGATCGGGGAGCGCGTCGCCTGGGAAGAGTATCGGGTGCGGAAGGGGGACGTTCTCTCGGCGATCGCGCGGCGGTTCGGCACAACGGTCTCCGCCATCGAGGAGATGAACAGCCTGAAGAACCACCGGCTCCGCGTCGGGCAGACGCTGCTCGTCCCCCATGCGGTGCAGACTCGCGTCGCCTCTCATCATGCAGAAGCGAAGGCCGAGAAGCCCGCGCCTTCCGGCGACCGGTTGGCGTATCGCTACTCGGTCCGGAAGGGGGACACGCTCTCCAAGCTCTCGCGGCTCTTCGCGGTGAGCGTCTCCGAGATCCAAGAGTGGAACAACCTCGACTCGCCGCGCCATCTGCGCGCGGGGGATCCGCTCGTTCTCTTCCTGCCGAGCATCGTGGCCGAGAACTTCGGGCTCTCGCCCCACGGAGAGGCGGGGAAGATCTACTACACCGTGAAGCGCGGGGACACGCTGAACTCGATCGGACGGCGGCACGGCGTCTCCGCGGCGGACCTCGCCCGCTGGAACGGGATCGGCCTCAAGGCTACGATCCATCCGGGCGACCGCATCGTTATCCTGAAGGGGAAGGATTCGTAGAAGGCGAGCGCCCTCGATCCGTCCGCCGTCCGACCGCGGCCCGGCTCATCCGCCCTCGCGCGTCCCCGAGAAGCGGATCGAGGCTCCCATCGACGGGACCCACTCCTTGTCCCGATCCCTCTCGACCCGAACGAAGAAACGCCGCGCCGCGCGCGGATGAACGCGCACCTCGAGCGCGGGAAGATCGAGCGTCGTCACTTCACCCGTCAAGAACTCCGTCCCGTGCGGGACGGCCCCCTCGCGGGGATCGTCGATCGAGCCCTCCCCCTCCCGCCGGTGCTCGTGCTCGAGGAGAACCTCCCACGATCTCCCGCGCCGTACGGAGAGGCGAAGGAGGATCCGGTCCGCGTCCGGGCCGATCATGTGGCCGAGAAGCGCGCGCCCGTGCGTGTAGCGGTTCCACGGCATCTCGTGGCCGTAGACCCAATTGTGGACGCGCACGTACTCCGCGTCGAAGAAGACCCCCTCGAGTCGCGGGATCTCCTTCGCCCGCGCGCCGATGAGAAACCCGATCTGGTTCGGCTCGGTCGTCCGGTCGTACTGGAAGTCGTCGACGAGAAGTTCTCCGAAGAGGTCGAGCGTTGGGTGGGCGCGGAGATACGCGTCGATGCTCCAGAGCACATTGTCGTCCCCGTCGTTGTTCCAATCGATCGCGTAGTAGACCATGAGCGGGTTCGCGTACTCCCAATCGAAGGCCCGGTTCTTCCCGCCGTACACGACGGTCTCGGAGAGGGCGAGGCGCGCCAGGCTCCCAAGACGGAGCGAGAGGCGATGCCCGGAGAGGTAGCGCCGCGCGGACTCCCCTTTCTCCTCGATCGGAAGATCGTCGAGCGCGGCGACGAACGCGTGCGCGGTGAGCGGCCCCCAGCGGACATCGGCTCCGATCTGGTCGAGCGGCGGAGCGGCGCCCTGGAGAAGGAGCGCGCCGGAGAGCCCGTTCCCCCACGCGACCGGGCGTCTTCCCGCGGTCGCACGGACGCGGGGAAGCCGAAACGCCGCGTAGGCGTGCGTGAAGTGTCCCGTGATCCCCTCCTTCCATTCGCTTCCGAGGAAGGAGGGATCGTCGGCGGCCCGCGTGTCGATCCGGACGCGCTGGTGCCAAAACACATGAGGGTTCAAGCGAACGGCGAGGTCTCCGTGGAGGACCGCGCGCGCCGCGCCCCTTCGGCGATCGCGCCCTTCGATCGCGAACGTCCCCTTCGCCGAGACCGCGCTCCGCTCTCCTCTTCCCTCCGCGAGAGAGACGATCTCTGGAGCGAGCTCGTCGGCAAGCTCTTCGAGAAGACCGCGGAGCGCCGGGGAGACGGAGCCGCCGGCCGCGAGCTGTCGGCGCTCCGCGACCTCGCGCGCGAGCGCGCCGCGCGTCATCGGAAGGGTCCACGGGTCGAGCTCGGTGAAGGGCGCGAGGGAGTGCGCCCTCCGCGCCGCCTCGACCGTCCACTCGTCGACCGGGATCGCCTCCTCCTCGAGCGCGCCGGCCCCGCCCGCGAGAAGAAGAAGGAAGGTCACGAGGAGCCGCGCGGCCCGGACGCACGGGCGGCGGCGATCGCGGAGACCTCGCGCGCTCCCGCCCCGAGGAGCGCCCGCGCGAGCTCCTCCGCGGTCGCCCCGGTCGTCCACACGTCGTCGACGATGAGGATTCGTTTCCCGCGCACCGCCGAGGGATCCCGGACGCGGAAGACCCCCCGCACGTTCTTCCTCCGCCCCTCGGGGGAGAGTTTCGTTTGCGAGCGCGACCTGCCGACGCGCCGGACCGCACGCTCCGCGACCGGAATCCCGAGAAGGCGCGAGATGTGCCGCGCGAGAACAGCGGACTGATTGAAGCCCCTCTCCGCCGCGCGCGCGCGCGTCAAGGGGACCGGGACGAGAAGATCCGCGCGCATGAGCGCCGGGTCCGAGACGATCGTCCCCGCCATTCCCCGGGCGAGCCTCTCCCCGAGAAGGATGAAACCTCCATACTTGAATCGATGAAGGATCTCGCCGAGCGTCTCGTTCCAAACGTTCGCACTCCTCGCGCGGACGACCGGTCCGCACTCCTCTTCCGTAGGGCCGTCACCGCCCTGAGAAATCGGCCATCGATCGCGGCGTCTCGCGCGCTCCCAGCAGGTCTCGCAGACGAGTCGCTCCTCTTCCCCAAGCCTCTCACCGCACCGGAGACAGAGCGGCGGAAAAAGAAAATCGAGAACCGCCTTCCACACTCCCCATCCCTCCCCCGAAGCGGAACCCGCTTCTCTTCATCGTTCGCTCTCCCCATCGGGCGGCGCGGAGAGCTCTCCGCGCGCCCGCCCGCGCATCGAAGAGGAACGCCCTCTCTCTCTCTGCCCTCGCGTCCCCGCCGTGGCGAGAAGACCCCGCTCCATCACCGAGAAAGGCGGGGTCTTTCCGAACCAGAGACGGAACGACTCCCTCCCCTGCGCGATCAGCATCCCCGAACCTTCCTCGGCGGGAACGCCGTACGACCGGGCGAGCGCGACGAGCCGCGTCCCGCGCGGGCGCACGACGAGATCGAGAACCCCTTTCGCTTTCCGCACGACCCGCGCGGAGAGGGGAAGAGGATCGCCCGGCTCCATGCCGAGGGGGGTCGCGTTCACGAGAAGATCCGCCTCCGCCTCCTCCCTCCGGTCCCACGGGATCGCCCGGCCGACCGTCTCCCCCCCCAAGCTCTCCACCATCTTCTTCCCGAGCGCGAGCTTCCGACTGGCCACGAGGATCTCCTCGAAGCCCTCTTCCTTGAGAACGAAGAGCGCCGCGCGCGCCGCGCCCCCCTTGCCGAGAAGAAGCGCGGTCTTCATCCCGCGCGCGCGGACGCGCCGAAGCGCCTCGCGGAACCCGAGCACGTCGGTGTTCTCCCCTTCGAGCGCCTCCCCGCGGAGCACCACCGTGTTCACCGCCCCCGTGCGGGCGGCCTCGTCTCCGAGTCGGTCGAGAAAGGGGAGGATCGCCTCCTTGTGCGGAATCGTCACGTTGAGGCCGAGCATCCCGAGCGCGCGCACCGCGTCCACCGCCCTCCCGAGGCTCTCTCGCGTCACTTGAAACGCGAAATAGTGAGCATTCAGACGATAATGCTCGAGCGCGGCGTTCTGGATCGCGGGGGAGAGGCTCCGGGCGACCGGATCACCGATGACGCCGAGGACGCGCGTTTCGGAATCGATCATCTCCTTCGACCCCTCCACCAGAAGAGGACCGCGGAGAAGAGGAAGAGAAGGACGCTGAGAAGCTGGTTCCATGTCCAAACGGCGCCGCCGATGCCGACGGTGGAGACGTCCTCGTAATAGCGGATCCGGTCGAGGAAGAACCGCGAGATGCCGTACAGCCCGACGAGAAGAAGGAAGAGGCGGCCCTCTCCGCCGAGCGGCCGCGCCGCGGGCTTCCCCACCTCCCCCGCGATGCGGGAAGGCGGACGCCCGACGCGTTCCGCGGCGAGCAGAACGAGGAAGAGAGCGAAACCGACGAGGGATTCGTAGATCTGCGCCGGGTGGAGCGGCACGCCGTAGAACTCGGATCCCGCCGCCGAGTGGGGCGGAAAGCGAACGCCCCATCCGGATGCGGCCGGGACTCCGAAGCAGCATCCGTTGAGGAAGCAACCAATCCGCGTGATGCCGAGGCCGAGCGCGACGGAGGGGGCGACGATGTCGCTCACCTTCCAGAAGGGCATCCGGCGGAACCGCATGTAGACGGCCGAGGCGGTGATCGCGCCGAGGAGCCCGCCGTACATCGTGAGGCCCCCGAGCCACACCTCGACCACGCTCCAGGGATGCGCGGCGAACTCCTCCCAGTAGGGGATCACGTAGAGCACGCGCGCGCCGACGACCGAGGCCGCGAGGATCACGAGGGAGAGATCGGTTATGCGGGACGGGTCGACGCCGCGGGCCCTCCCGCGCCGCACCGCGAGGATAATCCCGATCGCGAAGGAGAGAGCGATGAGCACGCCGTAGGACCGGATCGTAATAGAATCGATGATCGGAAGAGGACCGATCTTGCAAACGATCGGGAACATCGCGGCTCTCCTTCCCCGGCTAGCAGCGGCCCGACTTGATCTGCCTCGGTCCTCGCACGCCCCGGGCCGGCACGCGCGGGAGGGTCCGGGAGGGGAAGCGCTCTTCCCCTCCCGGTAGGGCCCGCGGGGAGGGCCAGGCGCTTGCGGCCCGAAGGGCCCTCAGCAAGCGGCGGGGCCTTCCCCGCGAAGTGCCGCTCCCGAACCGTCTGCCAAAGACAGTTGGAGCGGCACTAGCGGCGTCTTCGGAGCCCCACCCCGAGGACGACGCCGATCGCGAAAAGGGTCGTGGTCATCGAAGAGCCTCCGTACGAGAGAAGCGGGAGAGGCAGCCCGGTCACCGGGACGAGCCCGAGGGTCATCCCGACGTTCACCACGACCTGGAACGAAAGATACCCGAAAAACCCGATGACGAGAAGGGACGCGAAGCGGTCCCGCGTCCGCGAGGCCGCGAGAAGGATGCGCCCGAGAACGACCGCGTAGAGAACGACAAGGATGACGCAGCCGAGGAACCCGAACTCCTCCCCCACCACCGAAAAGATGAAGTCCGTATGCTGCTCGGGAAGGAACGAGAGCCCCTTCTGCGTTCCCTCCAGGAAGCCCTTTCCCGCGAGCCCGCCCGAGCCGATCGCCACCTCCGATTGGATGATCTGATAACCTGCACCGAGCGGATCGTGGCTCGGATCGAGAAACGTGAGGATCCGGTCCTTCTGATAGTCCTTCAGACTGTTCCATAGGAGAGGCCCCGCAAGACCGACCAGCATGTTGAAACCGAGCGTCGCGCCGGCGAAGACGAGCGAGGCCCGCATGAGAAGGAGGATCGCGAGAAGGATGAAGAGGAAGAGGATCCAAGCGGGAAGATGAGAGGAGGCGAGGATCCCGACCGCGGGCGAGAGGAGAAAGAGAAGGGCGCGTTCGGGAAGTCCGGCCCAGAAGAGCATCGGGACCAGGATCGCGCCGAAAACCAGGGCGGTCCCAAGGTCCGGCTGGCGGAGAACGAGGATGAACGGCGCGCCCGCGACGAGCGCCGGAACGAGGAAATGGCGCATCCCGAGCTTCTCGGGAGGCCGGTTCGAGAGAACGCGCGCCATGATGAGCACGAGCGCCACCTTGGCGAGCTCCGACGGCTGAAAGCGGATCGGTCCGATGGAAAGCCAGCTCTCTACCCCCGTCCCCGGACGAAGGAGAAGGAGAACGAGCATTGCGAGGGAGAGTACGTACGCGGGGATCGCGAGGAAGTCGAGCGCGTCGAGCGACCGGTGCGCGAGGAGAAAGCCGGCCGCGAGGAGAACGATCCCGATCGCGACCCATCCGAGCTGGCGGATGTGGTACGAGGCCTCCCCGCCCGACGTGCGGCTCGCGCTGTAAAGCGCGAATAAGCCGATGATGAGAAGGAAAACCGTGCTTCCGAGAAGGGTCCAGTCAAAAGCGCGAAGGACAAGCCGTTGGGTCGCGCGCATCGTCTACGTCTTCTCCCGCTCGAAATAGTACCGGAGGAGATCCCCCGCGAGAGGGGCCGCAACCGCCCCTCCGTGACCGGCGTTCTCGATGATGACCGCAAGGACGATGCGCGGCCGGTTCGCGGGGGCCCACGCGACGAACCACGCGTGGTCCTCGCCGTGCGGGTTCTGCGCGGTTCCGGTCTTCCCGGCGGACGGGACGCCCGGCACGCGCGCCGCGCGCCCGGTCCCCCGCTCCCCTTCCACGACGCGGATGAGCCCCTCGCGCACCGGGCGGAGGATCTCCTCGGGAAGCGGGACCGGTCTCGACGCGGAGACCGCGCGCCGCGGCTCTTTCCCCTCCGCTCCGGCCGCATGGTGGAGAAGGTGCGGCTCGACGATCCTCCCGGTCGCGAGCGCCGCGTAGAGGCGCGCGATCTGAAGGGGCGTCGTGAGGATCTCCCCCTGGCCGATCGAGTGGTTCAGGAGGGCGCCCCCTCCCCATCCGGACTTTCCGTATCGTTCATTCATGTATCGAGTATCAGGAATGAGCCCCGCCTTCTCTCCGGGAAGGTCGATCCCCGTCCGGGCGCCGAGCCCGAACACGCGGGCGGCGGCGGCGAAGCGATCGAGATCGAGCCTGGCTCCGACTTGGTAGAAATACACGTCGCACGACTGCTCGATCGCGCCGCGCATCGAGAGCGCCCCGTGCCCTTCCGGTTTCCAGCAGCGGAACGCGCGCCGCCCGTACTGCCACGCCCCGAAGCAGGGGAGGAGGACGGTCTCCGGACCGACGACGCGCTGTTCGATCCCTTCGATCGCGGTGATCGGCTTGTAGACCGATCCTGGAGGAAACGCGGATTGGATCGATCGATTGAGAAGCGGGTGGAGGGGATGCCCGCTCAGCGAATCCCACGCGGCCGCCGGGACGGCGACCGAGAAGAGGTTCGGGTCGAACGAAGGGGAACAGGCGAGAAGAAGGACCTCGCCGTCTTCCGGATCGAGGGCGACGATGGTCCCCGCTTCGTGCCCGGCGAGAAGCGATTCGGCGCGCTCTTGCAGTCCCCAGTCGAGGGTGATGACGAGGTCCTCTCCCGGGATCGGCTCCTCCTCGCGCAAGGTTCCGAGCCGCCTCCCGTGCGCATCCTCCTGCACGTAGCGAAACCCGTCCCGCCCCCGCAGCCTCTCGTCGTAGGCGCTCTCGAGACCGGCGCGCCCGACGCGCGCCCCGGGGCGAAGAGCCCCTCCCTTCGTCTCATCCACCTCCCGGTCCGAGATCTCCCCGACATACCCGAGCACGTGGGCGGCGGCCGGACCTCCCGGATACACGCGCACCGGCTCCGTCAGGATGAGCACGCCGGGGAGATCGAGCGCGTGCTCCTCGACGATGCTCACGACGGTGAGATCCACGTCCGGGACGATCGCCCGCGGCTCGTGCGGCCGCGCGTACCCTTTCGCGGCCCGCTCCCGAAGCTGGTCGCGGTCGGCGCCGATGAGATCGGCGAGATGATCGACCACCGCGAGGTTCCTCCGGATCTCGAACGGGACGACCGCCACGCTGAACGAGGGACGATTGTCCGCGTAGAGCATCCCGTCGCGCCCGATGATCCGCCCACGAAGCGCCGTGACCCGCTCGGGGCGGATCCGGTTCTCCTCGGCGTGCGCGCGGTACTTCCCCGAAACGAGCACCTGCATCTGGAAGAGACGCCCGAGGAGAACGATGAACGCGAGGAGGAGAAGCGCGCCGAGCACGCCCGCTCGAAACGGGATCTTGGGATCCGCGCGCTCGGTCACGCCGCCACCTCCCGGCGGCCCGCGCGGCGCCGCGCGCGAAGGGTCTCGTGAAAGAGGACTCCGAGCGCCCCGGTCGCGAGGCCGGCGGGGAGAGCACGGAACACGAGACGCTCCGCGAGAACCCACCCGCCCTTCTCTTCCACGAGAAGACCAAGCCCCCCCGCGAGGTCGTGCGCGAGCACCGCCCCCGCCAAGATCAGGAAGAGCCCCGGGGCGCTCTCGCCCACGACCTGCCGGTGCGCCCACGAAGAGAAGGCGCCGGCCGCCGCCAGGGGGAGAAGGTCCGTCCCGACCGTTTGGAGCGAGACCAGATCGCGGAAAAGGCCGGCGGCGAGCCCGAAGAGAACGCCTTCCATCACGCCGCGGCGCGCCGATCGGAGGACGACATAAAGAACAAAAAGATCGATAGATGAAGCGATTCCGACCGGAAGGACCCCGAGCAGGATCTCGCCCGCGCGGAGCGAGATGAGAATGAGAAGAAAGCGAACGAAGCGGAGGACGGCGATTCTTCCCTTCACAGCCGCGGCTCCTCCACCGGCAGCGGGACCGTGTCCGCCGCCGCGGAGTCCGCCCCCGCGGAATCCCCTCCGGCCGGCTCCTCCGGGGGCGGGATCTCCTCGAAGTATCCCTGCTCGAGAAAGTCGTCCGCCCCGGCTTCCGGCGGTCCCGCGAGCGGACCCTCGAGAACCACGTAGACTTCTTCGAGAAGCGAGAAGTCGACCTCCGGCGCGATCCACACTTCCTGGAAGACGTGGCTTCGACCCGGGACGGCCGCGCGCACCGTCCCGAGGGGAAGACCGGGCGGGAAGACGCCGCCGAGCCCCGAGGTGACGATCCGGTCCCCCGGCTCCACGCTCGCGGAGTTCGGCACGTGCAGGAGACGAAAGCCGCGCCGCGGCTGCCAGGCGAGGATTCCGACGCCCCGCGTCCGATCGACCACCGCGCTCACGCGAACGTCCGGGTTCCGGAGCGTGCGGACCGAGGCGGACCGGCCGAGCACGATCTCGACCCGCCCCACGAGCCCGCGATGGTTGATCACCGCCATCCCTTCCCGCACGCCGTCCGCGCTCCCCTTGTCGATCTTCCACGTCTCGGCGGAACGCCCCGCGCTTCTCGTCTGCACCCTCGAGGGGAGGAGGCGGAAGGGCGTCTCCTGCAGGAAGCCGAGCAAGCGCCGGAGCCGCCGGTTCTCGTAGCGGTATTCTTTAAGATGAAAGTTTTCGATGGCGAGCTCCGTGGCGACTCGCCGGAGCTCCTCGTTCCGGCTCTGGAGGGATCCGAACGAGCGCGCGTCGCCGATCAGGTTCTCGAGCGGAGAGAGGATCCGGTCGGAGACGTCGCGGACCGGACCGATCGGAGACCGGCGCGCGAGCGCGAGCAGCCCGAGGAGAACGACGGCGACGACGATCGGCCAAAGAGTATCGCGGGGACGAACGCGCATGCGGCTCTACTTCATCAGAACCTTCTCGTAGTTCTCCGGTTCGTCGAGGATCTTCCCCGTGCCGAGAACGACCGCCGTGAGCGGGTCCTCGACGAGATTGATCGGGAGGTTCGTCTCCTCGCGGAGAAGCTTGTCCAGCCCGCGAAGGAGGGCGCCCCCGCCCGTCACCACGATCCCTCGATCCACGATGTCCGCCGCGAGCTCGGGAGGGGTGTTCTCCAGAGAACGGCGGACCGCGTCCACGATCGCCGCGATCGGCTCCTGCATCGCGTCGCGCACCTGGCTCGAGCGGATGACCGTGGTCTTGGGAACCCCGGAGACGAGATCGCGACCCTTGATCTCCATCTCCTCCTCGGCGCCGAGATCGTACGCCGTGCCGATGCGGATCTTGATCTGCTCCGCCGTCTGGTCCCCGATGAGGAGGTTGAAGGTCCGCTTGACGAAGTGGATGATCGCCTCGTCCAACTTGTCTCCGCCGACGCGGATCGAGGTCGAGGTGACGATCCCGTAGAGCGCGATCACGGCGATCTCCGTCGTCCCCCCGCCAATGTCGATCACCATGTTCCCGGCCGGCTTGTTGATCGGGAGGCCGACCCCGATCGCCGCGGCGACCGGTTCGGTGACGAGATACACCTCGCGCGCCCCCGCGGCGGCGGCGGAGTCGCGCACGGCCCGCTTCTCGACCTCGGTGATCCCGGAGGGGACCGCGATCATGATGCGAGGCCGGATGAAGAGCCGCCTCTTCTGTACCTTCTGAATGAACTCGCGCAGGAGCGACTCCGCCGTCTCGAAATCGGCGATCACCCCTTCCTTGAGGGGGCGGATCGCGACGATCTCTCCCGGCGTGCGGCCGAGCATCCCCTTCGCCTCTTTCCCGACCGCGATCACGCGGCCGGTCGCCTTGTCGAGGGCGGCGACGGAGGGCTCGTTCAGAACGATCCCGCGCCCCTTGACGTAGATGAGCGTGTTGGCGGTCCCGAGATCGATCGAAATGTCGTTCGTGAAGTAGCCGAGGAACGTGTCGAGGAACATGGCACCCTCGCGCGGCGGGTTAGAGATAGCCCATCTCGCGCAGGCTTTCGAACCTTCCGTCTCCGATGATGACGTGGTCGAGCACGTCGATTCCGATCACGCGCCCCGCCTCGGCGAAGCGCTCGGTGATCTCGATATCCTCCCGGCTCGGCGTCGGCACGCCCGTGGGGTGGTTGTGAACGAGGATGATCGAGGCGGCGCTCCTCACGATCGCGGCCTTGAGCCCCTCGCGCGGATGGATCAACGACGCCGTCAGCGTTCCGATCGAGACGATCTCCACGCCGATCACCCGATTCTTCGCATCTAAAAGAAGTACCCGGAACTCCTCGCGGTCGAGACTCCGCATCTCGTCCATGAGGAGGTGCGCGGCGTCCTTCGGCGAGCGGATCGGGTACGGATCCTCCTTGCGGAAGCGCACCACCCGCCGTCCGAGCTCGACGGCCGCCAGAAGGCGCGCCGCCTTGCCCGTCCCCACCCCGGGCACCCCCACGAGCGGCTCGGCTCCGGAGAGCGCGAGCGCGCGGAGGTTTCCGAGCCGCGCCAAGAGATCCGCCGCGACGTCGAGCGCGCTTCGCCCCGGCCTTCCCGATCCGAGCAGGATCGCGATCAGCTCCCGGTCGGCGAGCGCCGACGCGCCCTTCTGCAACATCCTCTCCCGCGGCAACTCGGACCGCGGGAGAGAGGACAAGGCTCCGCTCTCCCCCTTCATCCCCACCTCCCCCTTTCCGGGAGAGCGAGCCCCGCCGCGCCGGCGAATCTAGCAGAAAGCGCTTCGTTCGTCCAAAGTTTTTGCCCGGAAACGCCACGCGACGGCGGAAGAAGGACCTCGCACCTCGCGATCCTCGGCCGCAGCAGGAAACGCGTGCCTCTTCCAGGCTACGCGGCGAACGCGGCGAGGGAGAGCCGGTCGAGGCGCGCGACGAGGAACGCCTGCACGACGCGCGGATCGAACTGCGCTCCGGATCCCGCGAGGATCTGCCGCACCGCGTGGCGATGCCCGGCCGCGGATCGATACGGGCGGTCGCTCGTGATCGCGTCGTACGCGTCGGCGACCGCGAGGATCCTCGCGAGGAGCGGGATCTCCTCCCCCGCGAGCGCTCCCGGATACCCCTTCCCGTCGTAACGCTCGTGGTGATGGCGCACCATGCCGACCACCTCGGGATCCGCCGGATACTCCTCGACGATCCTTGAACCCCAAACGGTATGCCCGCGCATCTCGCCCCGCTCCGCCTCGTCGAGAGGTCCGCCCTTCCGGAGAAGAGGAGCGCGGATCCGGATCTTGCCGACGTCGTGCACCCAGCCACCGAGGCGGAGAAGTCGAGTTTGCACCGAGTCGAGCTCGAGCGCTTCGCCGATCTTGGCCGCGTAGAGGCCGACGCGGAACGAGTGCTCGCGCGCCGAGGGATCGCGACGGGCGAGCTCCACGAACACCGGGTTCAGCCGCCGGAGGAGAGCCCGGTGGCGCTCCTCCATCGTCTCTTCCTCGCGCGCCCCCACCCATCCGCCGGACGGCCCCTTCTCCCCCCCGGGCGATGCGAGCTTCCCCCGCACCGCCTGCAGGAAGAGAGCCCACCGGTGACAGTGGTCTTCGGTCGTGCCGAGCCCGGGCGCGAAGGGGATCACCGTCCGGGACCGGCGCTCGGAGGAGGCCGGGAGGCCGTCCGCGCCTCTCAAGTACCCGACCAGAAAGCGGGCGCTCCCCCCGTTCAGCGCCGGGAGCGCGCCTCCCAAGTCCGCGTGCACCTCGATCGGGATGCCGAGCCGCCTCGCCTTGAGCCGGAGCCAATCCGCGACCTCCGGCCTCGGCTCGATCGCCACGATCCCCACGCTCCCGACCCTCCTCACGTAACTTCGGAAAAAACACACCGTATCATTTGCAACCAAATAGGTTACCGCGCGAAATCTACCCGAGACCCGGACTGGGCGTCAAGCCTTTTCTCGAGAATCAGAGAATCGTAAGGGAAGCGTCCCCTGAGACTGAACCCTGAGACTGTACCAGGTACAATCCGCAAGAGGTGTGCCAGGTAGGTAGCTCCCAATCGACCGCGTTGCCTCTCTGTGGACACGGGCGCCGCTTCGTTGTAGAGTCTTCCGCATGCGCTCCGAACCCTCTCGCTCCTCATCGGCCGATCTCGAGCGGCTCCGCATTCGGGACGAGACCCGCCGTCGAAAGAAGAGGCGGGGGCGGTGGCTCCTCGCGGGCGTCGGGGTCGTCGTCCTCC
>VGIW01000044.1 GCA_016867715.1 Candidatus Eisenbacteria bacterium
CGAGCCCGCGGTCTTCGACGGCGAGGAGATCCGGAGCTGGAACGACACGGCCTCTCTCCCTCTCCTCCCGAGCGACGAGTCGGTCGAGGTCTTCACGAGGCTTCGCAAGGCGCCTCGGCTCGACCTCGACGACAAAAGATCCTGGCGCGCGCGGCCGCACACGGAGCTCCACGCCACGAACGACAAGAAGCTCATGGACCTCAAGTCCAAAGATCGCCCGAAGGGCTTCTGGCCGGTCTTCAAAGGGGAGTCGTTCGACCTTTGGATTCCCGACACCGGGACCTACTACGCCTGGGCCGACCCGAAGAAGGTGCTCCCGCACTTGCAGGAGAAGCGCGCGCGGGGAGCGAAGAACAAGAACTCCCCCTTCTCCGAGTTCGACCCGCGCGTGATCCACAACCCGAACACGCTCCCTTGCCTCGACCCGAGGATCGCGTTCCGGGATGTGAGCCGAGCGACCGACACCCGCACCGTGCGAGTCGCCCTCGTGCCGCCGGAGGTGTTCATCACGAACAAGGGGCCCTATCTGCTCTGGCCTCGGGGAGACGTCCGAGATGAGGCGTATCTTCTCGGTGTGCTTTCATCCCTCTCGTTGGACTGGTACGCGCGTCGCTTCGTCGAGGTCAGCGTGAATTTCTTCATCTTCAACCCTCTCCCCATCCCCCGCCCCCCATCCGACCACCCCCTCCGCCTCCGCGCGATCCTTCTCGCCGGCCGCCTCGCTGCGCCCGACGATCGCTTCGCAGATTGGGCCGAGGAAGTGGGCGTCGAATGCGGCTCCCTCGCCCCCGACGACAAAGAAGACAAGATCCACGAGCTCGACGCCGTCGTCGCGCATCTTTATGACCTCAAGGAAAAGCATCTCGTCCACATCTTCGAGACCTTCCACGAAGGATGGGACCACGAGGAGCGGCTTCGTGCGACGCTGAAGCATTTCAGGGAGTGGAGGGAGAAGCTCCCCAAGTAGGGTTACGGGTAGGAGGCAAACGAGGATCGAGCCCATTCGGGGTGCACCACCTACGACGCATGCGCGCATTCAGTGGTTCACGAGCAGATTCCCCCTCTCGGCAAGGAATGTCAAGGTCGAAACCTCCCCTTTCATGCGATGCGCTCGCGAACCGCCCCTTCCCTTTGGGGCGGCCGGGGCGTAGACTGACGACGGGCTCGAACGGAGGGGATGCATGACCCGGGTCGAGGTTCGGCCGGAGATGCTGCGGTGGGGGCGAGAGCGGGCTGGGTTCAATCTGCATGATCTGGGGCGCCGCTTCCCGAAGCTCGAATCTTGGGAGCGCGGGGATGGCCGCCCGACCCTGAAGCAGCTGGAACGCTACGCCAAGTCCACCTTTACGCCCATCGGCTATTTCTTCCTGCCCGAGCCCCCGGTTGAGCAAGTTCCCCTTCCAGACTTTCGTGCACCCCGGAAGGTACGGCTTGGAAGACCAAGTCCAAATCTGCTCGACACGGTCTACCTATGCCGGCAACGCCAAGACTGGTACCGCCAGTACGCGAAGACGGAAGGGGAGCGGCCGCGCGCGTTTGTTGGGTCGGCGCAGCTCTCGAACACGGCAGAAGAGATCGCGGGTCGGATGCGGCAAGCCCTTGGGTTCGATCTCGAAGCCCGGCGAGACTGCCCCACATGGACGGAGGCGCTTCGCAAGTTCATCGATCAGACCGACAGCATCGGTGTGCTGGTGATGGTGAGCGGGATCGTCCTGAACAACACGAGGCGAAGGCTGGACCCGGATGAGTTCCGAGGGTTCGCTCTGGCGGATGAGTGGGCGCCTCTCGTCTTCGTCAACGGCGCGGACACGCGGGCCGCGCAGATGTTCACTCTCGCCCACGAGCTGGCTCACCTGTGGCTCGGGCAATCCGCGCTTTCTGATATCGATCCCGCGGTCCCTCCCCAGCACGAGGTCGAACGCTGGTGCAACAGGGTAGCGGCGGAACTTCTGGTCCCGGTCCGGGCGCTGCGTGGCGAGTACCGCCTTGGCGCCGAACTTGGGGGCGAGGCCCAGCGCCTGGCGCGCCACTTCAAGGTAAGCACGCTCGTGATCCTCCGGCGAATCTACGATGCAGAGGAGGTCTCGAAGGAGGAGTTCGAGGAGGCGTACAGCAGAGAAAAGGAGAGACTCCATGCGCATGCGGCGGGCGGCGGCGGCGACTTCTACCTTACCCTTGCGGCACGTGTAGGCAAACGATTCGCCCGCGCCATGATGGTCAGCACGCTGGAAGGCCGTTCGTCCTTCACGGAGGCGTTTCGTTTGCTCGGGCTCAGGAAGATGGCGACGTTTCACGATCTCGGGCTAAGCCTGGGGATGCGCACCTAATGGCTTATCTCCTCGATGCGGACGTATTCATCAGGGCGAAGAACTTGCACTATGGACTCGACTTCTGCCCCGCCTTCTGGGAGTGGCTTGTCCGAGAGAACGCCGCCGGGAGGCTCTTCAGCATTGAGAAGGTTGGGGATGAAATCCAAGCGTTGGCGGACGAGTTGTCGACCTGGGCTCGTGCGAGGGGCGACGCCTTCTTCCTTCGTCCGGACGCCGCGGTGTTTCCGGCGCTCGCCGCGGTAAGCGCCTGGGCCGGCAGCGGGAGCTACGACGTCGCCGCCGTGAGCACCTTTCTTCAGGTAGCCGACTACTACCTCGTAGCCCAGGCTCGGGCGGGAGGCCATACGGTTGTCACGCACGAAGTCCCATCCTCGTCGTCTCGCAAGATCAAGATTCCCGATGCTTGCATCAGCCTCGGCATCAAGTGCATGACGCCCTTCGAAATGCTGCGCAGGGAACGGGCTCGTTTCGTGCTCGAGACGCGACCGTGAGCAGCGGGAAGAACGGAGCGAAAGCCCCCGAGCCCGCAAAGCCCCTCTTCATCGACAACCGCGACGGGAACACGCTCGCGCGAGTCATTGTCGGGCACCTCGCAGCGCTCCGGCGCGAGGGGCGCACCCCGTCCGAGATGTGCGTGGCGAGCTGTTACTTCAATCCTCAAGGTCTGGAGCTCATCGCGGAAGAGGCGCGGCATGTGCCGCGGATCCGGCTCCTCCTGGGCGCGGATCCGACTCCCGAGGCGATGCGCCCGAGAAGGGAACCGAAGGATCCGAGGGAGCCGGAGTTCACGCTGAGGCGCGTGGCCCAAGGGCTCTCCGATCTCGAGCGAGGCATGAGGCGGGACCGCGATCTCCTCCCCTTCGACTTCGCCGAGGATCGCTCGATCCGCGATCTCGTCGATTTCCTTCGCTCCGGCCGGATCGAGGTGCGGCGTTATGAGGGGCACTTTCTCCACGCCAAGGCATTCCTCTTCCGCGGCGAGGAGCGGGGGATCCTCGCGGGCTCGGCGAACCTGACGCGCGCGGGGCTTCAAACGAACTTGGAGCTCGTGCTGGGGCACCACGAGGATCCTCTCGTCGCGCGCGTCGAGGAGTGGTTCGAGTCGCTCTGGGAGGAAGCGGTCCCGTTCGACCTCGCCGCGATCTACGCGGAACTTCTCGCCGAGGTCTCGCCCTACCTCGTCTACCTCAAGGTGCTTTGGCATCTCTATCACGTGGAGCTGGAAGAAGAAGAGAAGGAGACGGGCCGGATCCCGATCACGACGTTCCAAAAGCACGGCGTCTGGCGGGCGCGAAAGATTCTTGAGAAGTACGGCGGGGTTCTCATCGCGGACGGCGTCGGGCTCGGGAAGACCTTCACGGCCGGCGAGATCATCGGCGCATACCGCGCGCGGAGGCAGCGCGTGCTCCTTGTCTGCCCCGCGAGTCTCCGCGACACGACCTGGGAACGCTTCCTGAACGACCACCAGCTTCTCGTCGAGTGCCTCTCCTACGAGGAGCTCGCGAACGACCTCCAGCTCGGAGGGGATCGGAGTCATCTCAAGAACCTTCTCGACGACTACGCGCTCGTCGTCGTGGACGAGGCGCACAACTACCGCAACCCCGACACGCCGAAACGAGCGGAGATCTTAAGGCGGCTCTTGGCGGGCAAGAGACGAGACGTCCTGTTCCTCACCGCCACTCCGGTCAACAACTCGCTCTGGGACCTCTATCATTTGCTCCGCTTCTTCATGAAGCAGGACGCATGGCTCTCCGACCGCGGGGTCCTCTCGATCCGGGAGCGTTTCGAGCAGGCGATGCGCGAGGATCCTTTCGATCTGAACCCGGACCTCCTGTATCCCATCATCGACGCGACGACGGTGAAGCGCACGAGACGCTTCATCAAGAAGCACTACGCGAGCGATTTGATCCGCGGACCCGACGGGCGCCTGGCGCCGATCCGCTTTCCGACGCCGGTCGCCTCTTCCATCGGATACGACCTCGATGCGCTATTGCCCGGCTTCTTCGCGCGTCTCGAAGAGATCCTGATGCCCGAGGGCGGACATCCGCTTCTCCGAATGGCGCGCTACCAGCCCGAGCGGTACATGCCGGGCATGGTTGGCGAGCACGACGATACGGCGCTCGTCGGTCTTCTCCGCTCCGCGCTCCTCAAACGTTTCGAGTCGTCGTCGGAGGCGTTCCGGCTGACGGTCGGGCGCATGATCGGCGAGCACGAGGCTTTTCTCGATGCTCTCTCGCGCGGCTTCGTCGTTCGGAAGGAGTTCTTCCGTGAGCTCTCGGCCGCGGAGGCCGAGGGAGAGATCGACGAGATCCTGGAGGGGACGGAGCACGCGGAGGACGCACGCGCATACGATGTCGCGGGGCTCGAGGCCGACGTCCGCTCGGATCTCGCGATCCTTCGGGAGATGGCGAGCGAAGCGGCGAAGGTTCTCCCCGAAGGCGACCCCAAGCTTGCCGCCCTAGTCGAAGAGCTCGTCTCGATCGCGAAGCAGGCCGAGGAGGAGGCGATCGACGAGGAGGACGCGAGACAGAAACGCAAGACACTCGTCTTCTCCCACTACGAAGACACGATCGATTGGATCGAGGAGCGCTTGCGACGAGTGATCGAATGCGACGAGCGCCTTGCCGCGTATCGAGGGCGCGTCGCATCGGTGAGCGGAGAAGAGGTGCGCCGAGGTGTGTCCCGCGAGAAGGCACTGCACGGATTCGCGCCGATCTCCACGGGAGCGCCTCCGCAAGACGCCGAGGATCGCTTCGATCTCCTCCTCTCGACCGATGTGCTGGCTGAAGGCATGAACCTCCAGCAGTGCCGCAACGTCGTGAACTACGATCTCCCGTGGAACCCGATGCGCCTCGTCCAGCGTCACGGGCGCGTGGACCGGATCGGAAGCCTCCACGAGAAGGTATTCTTGCGGACGTTCTTTCCCGACGCGGAGCTCGATGCGCTTCTCAATCTGGAAGAGCGCGTGCGCCGGAAGCTCGCCCAAGCGGCCGCTTCGGTCGGCGTCGAGGAGGCTCCGATCGAGCGAGGCGCGACAGGCGAACAAACCTTCGCGGAAACGCGCGCCGAGATCGAGAAGCTTCACCGCGAAGACCCCTCGATCTACGAGGCGGGCGGAACCGAGGGGGCCGCGCAGACAGGCGAGGAATACCGGCAGGAGCTCAGGCGGGCAGTTGAGAAGTACGGTGCCCGGATTCGTAGCCTTCCCTGGCGCGCGGGCTCCGGGATGCGGAAAGGAGAGCGCGACGGCCACCTCTTCTGTGCTGCGGTAGGTGAGCGTGTCTATCTTCGCTTCGTACCGCGGGAGCCCGAGGGGGAAATCATCGGCGAGCTCGGGACGTGTCTTCGGATGATCGAGTGCACGGAGGAGACGCAGAGGGTCTTGAGCAATGAGACGGCGCTCGCCGCCTACGATGCCTGGGCTCGGGCGAGCCGGAGCATCTTTGACGCGTGGACCTTCGAGACCGATCCGGCCAACCTCCAACCCAAGATCAGGAAGCTGAATCGGGAAGTCGCCGCCTTTCTGCGCGGGAATCCGCCGGCGGACATCGAACGGGACAGGCTGCACCGCTGCCTGGACGCCGTCGAATCTCCTTGGCCTCGCCGCGAGGAGAACCAGCTCCGCCTTGCCTGGGAACGGGAGTTCGCGACCGCAGCCGAGCGGGCGCGTCACCTGGTCGAAGAGGTCGAGCGGATCGGGGCGGAACCGTATCGCGCCCCTGAGCCTTTGCCGCCCATCGAACAGCACGAGATCCGCCTGATCGCCTGGATGGCGATCGAGAAGGACGCGCGGGCCGCTTCGTGAGTGATTCGGTGCTCTCGTGAAGGCCGGAACACCTCTTCCTGCGCGAGAACCGGTCGAGTCGCCGAGAACTCCCTGATCCCCAAAGGAAAGGGCTCCCGGCCGGAGAACCAGGAGCCCTGAACAAGCAGCGCCGCGTCGGGGCGCTACTTGATGAGCAGCATCTTGCGCGTCGTCTCCTCGGTCGGAGTCTTCAAGCGGTAAAGGTACACACCCGAAGGAAGCGCGCGCCCCTCGTGGTCGCGGCCGTCCCATTGAACGGTGTGGCGTCCCTCCTGCTTGAAGCCGTCGACGAGCGTCGCGAGAAGCCGTCCGCTCACGTCGTACACTTCGATCGTCGCCCGAGCGCCGCCCGCCGGGACCTCATACTCGATCACCGTGAACGGGTTGAACGGGTTCGGGACGTTCTGCCAGAGCCCGAAACGCGGAGGTGCGGGCGCGCTCGGGGCGTCCGTATCGATCTCGCTCCGGAGCGCGAACGCGAGGTCGATCGACTGACCGCCGAACGGATGCTGCGGCGGGTAACGGAGTTCTTGCCAAGGTCCTGGATACGGCTCCATCCCCCATCCCCACACCGCATCGTCGTTCCAGTGATCGAGCGACGTCTTCCATCCCCAGAACGCCTGCGTGTCCATCGGTCGGGCCTGGACGTCGAGCCAGTAGACGATCGCACTGTCCGGTCTCCCCAACTGATGGAAGGCCTCCGCGATCGGCACGCGGAACGTGTAGTGCCAGCACGTCCAGTCGGCCGGGAACCAATAGTTGTCCGGAGGTTCCATCCATCCTTCCTCGATGCCCGGCTGCCAGATGTCGGCGAGGAAGTTGCCGGGCGCGAAAGTCCACATCCAAAGCAGATCGCCGGGCATGCTGTAGCCGGTCGGGCTCTCCCAAGCGGGGATGTCCTTGTGGAAGCTGAGCGTGAACTGCACGGCCATCGGGTCGAAGCCGAACGGGAGATAGTCGTTCAGCCACGAACCCCAGAGATGGATCTCGTTCACCCAGCCGGGCATGTTGCAGAGGTAATCGTCGGCCAGGAGGAACGGCTCCGTCGCCCGCACGTCGATCCCCGTGACGCGCAGATCGGGCCGCTGGATCCACTTGTAGCTCTGCATCTCCTCGATGCGGACCTTGTAGTCCTCGACCTCTCCGTCCGGAGCGGGGCCCGTGAACGGAAGCGGTCCTGTCGTGTTGAAGCGGAAACGGGCGAACGTGAGCCCCGGCGCGGCGTTCGGCGGGACGTTGTAAGAGATCGTGAAGAGACCGCCCGGCGTCCAGAGACCCGAGGCGATCTGGTCGATCGCCGGGAGCCAGCTTCCGTCCTGTCCGAAGTCGATCCACGCGTCGATGTAGCCGGGGACGGAGGTCACGACATCGACGGTCGCGATCATGCCGGGAACGAGCGGCGAGGTGAACGTCACGCCGTCCTCGTCGTCGAACCCGTTGTTGTCGTCGCCGAGAGCGTTCGCGTCCGGCTGGCCATTCGGCTCGCCGTCCACGATGTTGCCCATGAAGACACCGGGGACGATCACATGGTTCGCGCCGTTGCTCAGGGCGAGCGTCGGATACGTCGGGTCGGGAGCGTCGCCCCAATCGACGCCAGTCTCGACGGAGGTCGTGATCACGAACGCGAGATCGATCGATTGCGGGTGCATCGGGTGCTGCGGCGGGTAGCGAAGCTCGTACCACGGACCGAAAAACGGTTCCTCTCCGTGCCCCCAAACCGCGTCGTCGTTCCAATGATCCATCGACGTCTTCCAGCCGAACAGAGTCCCGGGCGTGCTCGGGTACGCCTGCACGTCGAGCCAGTAGACGACCGGCTGCGTCGAGCTTCCCTGTTGAATGAACGCCTCCGCCGGATGGATGAAGAAGTTGTACTGGAAGCAGGCGTGGTCTCCTGGGAACTCATAGTAGTCGGGGGGATTCATCCAGCCCTCGTCGAGCTCGCCCATGTACGTCCGCACGGTGTACTGGCCCGGCAGGAACTCTCTCCACCACAGGACCTGCCCTGGTTGGCTGTACCCCCCCGGCCCGGCCGGGATGTCCGCGTGGATGCTGAGGACGAACCTGACGTTCGGATCGATGATGTCGTGATACCAGGAACCCCAGATATGGATGTCGGTGATCGGACCGGTCTGGGTGCAGAGGAAGTCGTCGGCGAGGATGTACGGGAACGAGGCGTTCACGTCGATCCCCATCGTGCTGAGGTCGGGATACTGGACCCACTTGTGCGGCTGTCCCGGATCCCAGTCGGCCCAAGCCGGCGCGGCCAGCGCGACCGCGACCGCAAGAAGCACAGCAAGCCTTCTCATCGCACGTCCTCCTCGACCGCGCGAGGGCGCGGCTCCCGTTCGGGATGATTGTCTCGTCTGTTCGTTCGGCTCAGCGCGGAGTCGTGGTTCGGCCGTAACTCGAATCGCGCCGAATTATAGCATAAGGCGAACAAAGATCCAAGCGGATTGCGGGAGGAGAAGCGCTGTTGCTTAGCCTCGGCTAATAGCTGAACTTCCCGATCTCTACCTTCCCCCGGAAAACCCAGTAGATCACGGTCGTGTAGGCCAAGACGAAGGGCATCCCGATGAAGGCGATGATCCGCATGATCGAGAGCGTCTTCTCTGACGAGGCGGCGTTGTAGATGTCGAGGCTCCATTCGGGGTTCAGGCTCGAGACCACGAGGTTCGGGAAGAGCCCGACGCCGAAGAGGAAGACGAGCGCGGCGATCGTCGCCGCCGACGAGAGAAACGCGTAGCCGGCTCGTTCCATGTAGATCGCCCGCGGAATGTTCGCGATCGCGAACACGTTCAGCACGACGACGATCCACGCCCACGGGATGTTTCGGAAGTTCGCGATCGCTTCCGGGTGCGCGGTGAGCGTGAAGATCGTCGTGAGAAGATACAGGACGAGAAAGATTCCGAACGCGTGCCACATCCATCCTCGGATTCGCTTCTGGAGATCTCCCTCCGTCTTCAAATAGAGATAGATCGAGCCGTGCATCGCGAAGAGCGAAACCGCGAAGATCCCGACGAGAATCGGATACGGCCGAAGAAGCCCGAAGAACGTTCCCGCGAACTCCTTGTCGGGTCCGATCGGAATCCCTTGAATCGAGTTGCCGATCGCCACGCCGAAGAGGAGCATCGCGACCGCGCTCGAGGCGAAGAACGCCGTGTCCCAAACGCTTCTCCAGCGCGGCGACTCCATCTTGCTTCGGAACTCGAGCGAGACCGCGCGGAAGATGAGCGCGAAAAGAAGGAACATGAACGCGAGGTAGAAGCCGGAGAAGACCGTCGCGTACGCGTGCGGAAAGGCCGCGAAGAGCGCGCCGCCGAACGTGACGAGCCACACCTCGTTCCCGTCCCAGAGGGGGCCGATCGAGTTGAGGAAGACCCGCCGCTCGCGGTCGCCCCGCGCGAGAAGATGCAGGATGCCGACGCCGAGATCGAACCCGTCGAGAATGGCGTAGCCGGCGAGCAGGATGCCGAGAACCGCGAACCAGAAGATGTTGAGATCCATCGTGTCGTTCTCCTCTTACTTGCGCGGCTCGCTCGAACCGGTCATCGATTCGCCCGTCCCCCTCGCCGCCGCCCGAAGGAATCCCCTCCCCGGCAATCGTTCGGGCGGCAGGTCCGTGACCTCCTCCGGTCCTTGGCGGATCTTCCGATCCATCACGTGGATCCAGATCAGGAAGAGGAGGAGGTAGACGATGGAATAGAGCACGATCGATCCGAGCACATGTGACGCGGGAACGGACTTGGAGACTCCGTCGCTTGTGCGGAGAAGACCGTAGACGATCCACGGCTGGCGTCCGAACTCGGCGGCGAGCCAGCCGAGTTGGTTCGCGAGGTATGGACCGATCACCGCGAAGACGAAGATCCAAAGGAGCCACCGCGTTTCGAAAAGACCCCTGCGCCACAAGAAGACCGCGGCGAGAAGCGTGAGCGCGATGAAGAGGAAGCCGAGGGCGACCATCGCGTGATACGTCTGAAAGCTGAGCCCGACCGGCGGCCAGTCCTCGCGCGGAAACCGGTCGAGCCCGGGGACCGGCTTCGACGTGTCTCCCGAGATCAGAAAGCTGAGAAGCCCGGGGACGGCGAGCCCGCCGTCGACCCGCTCCTTCGCGTTGTTCGGAACGCCGAAGAGGTAGAGCGGAGCGCCGTCTTGGGTCGTTCGATAGACTCCCTCGAACGCGGCCATCTTCGCGGGCTGCGTGGCGGCGACCGTTTGCGCTTGATCGTGTCCGGAAACGAGCTGGAGGAGCGAGAAGACGGTCGCGACGACGAGCGCGATCGTGAACGACTTCTTGGCGAAGTCGAGGTGGCGGTTCTTGAGGATGTAGTACGCCGCGATGCTCATCACGAAGAAGCCGCCGAGGATGAACGCGCCGATCAGCACATGTCCGAGACGATTCATGCTCGAAGGATTGAACACGACCGCCCAGAAATCGGTAAGCTCCGCCCGCGCGGCGCTCCCCTCTCCCACGATTCGATAGCCGGCGGGAGTCTGCTGCCAGGAGTTGGCGACGACGATCCAGACCGCCGAGAAGATCGAGCCGAGGGAGACCATGATCGTGGAGAAGAGATGCATTCCGGGCGAGACCTTGTCCCATCCGAAGACGAGGACCGCGAGGAACCCCGATTCGAGGAAGAATGCGAAGATTCCCTCGGCGGCGAGGGCGGAGCCGAAGATGTCCCCCACGAAACGGGAGTAGGTCGCCCAGTTCGTGCCGAACTGGAATTCCATCACGATGCCGGAGGCGACCCCAAGCGCGAAGTTGACCGCGAAGATCTTGGTCCAGAAGCGCGCCATCGCCTCGTATTGCCGGTCGCGCGTCTTGTGATACATCGCCTCCATGAAGACCATGAGAACGCCGAGACCGATCGTGAGGGGCGGAAAGATGTAGTGGAACATGATGGTGAGCGCGAATTGGACGCGAGAGAGCAGCACGACATCGAGGCCCATGAGGTCTTCTCCCCCTTTCTCCCCTGCGGGTGAGAGCCTAGCGGAAAGCGCCTCCGCAACTCAAGAGAAGAAGAAGCCGTTTCGCGTTCGGCGGTTTCAGAGATGCGGCTGCGGTGGTAGCCTTCCCTGGGGACGATGAAGAAACCGTACTACCTCTCTCTCAAGCTCCTCGTTCCGTGGAAGGAAACGGAGCGCCCGTGCGTCTGGGCGAGGCGTTTCGGGCGCGAGGCCCCGATCGAGCTCGAGATCGGCTTCGGCAATGGGGCCGCGCTCGTCCGTCGCGCGGCGGAGCATCCCGAGCGCGACTTCATCGGCGTGGAGATCTTCTGGGAGTCGGTGAAGCGGGCGCTTCGCCGCGCTGCGCAGGCCGGCGTCGCGAACCTCGCGATCGTTCAGGCGCCGGCGCGGCCGTTCCTCGAGCGTCTCGTCGCTCCCCGCGCCCTCTCCGCCGCGGTGTGTCTCTTTCCCTGCCCGTGGCCCAAGGAGCGGCACGCCGCCCACCGGCTCTTCTCGAAGCCGTTCCTCGATGTCTTGAACAGCCGTCTCGCCGACGGGGGAGAGACGGAGATCGTCACGGACTTCGAACCGTACCGCGACTGGCTTCTCGAACAGGTTCCCGGAACCGGTTTCGAGGCGCGCTGGGAGGAGATCCCCGCCTCCTACGGAACGAAGTACGAGCAGAAGTGGAGCGATCTCGGCCGCGAGCGTTTCTTTCGGATCGTTCTCGCGAAGCGGGAGCATGTCGGCATTCCATTCATGAGGGATGAAACGATGAGGATTCATACGATCGACCGTTTCGATCCGGAGGGTTTCCGGCCGAAGGGGACGACCGGCGTTCCGACGGTGCAGTTCAAGGAGTTTCTCTACGATCCGCAGAGGCGGAAGGGGATGCTGCGGGCGTTCGTCGCGGAAGAGGGGCTGCAGCAGCACTTCTGGATCGAGGTGGCGGAGGTGGAAGGGAGATGGAAGATCCGCCCCGCCGAGGGCTCCGGGATTCTTCCGACCGCCGGCGCGCAGCTCGCGCTCGATCTAGCGAGAGACGCCGCCGCCGGCTGATCCCGCGACGCACCATGCGGCATGATGATCTGTTGTCGGACGCGCGGGTCACTCTTTCGCGCCGCATGCGCGAAGGAGCTTCCTCGCCACCCCGTCGCTTTTCACGACGGGGAGCCCCGGCTCGGTCGTGTCGGCGGCTGTCCGCTCGATGCTCGCCAGTCGCCCTTTCGGGCTTGGTGGCTGCGCTTCTCGCGGACGCCTGCCGCCGCCACCCGCCGTGGTGACGTTCTGAATGGTCGGACGGCGGAACCCGGAGGGCGAGCCCTATCCGAGCGTGACCATCGCGACGCCCGCCACGCCGAGCACGAGCCCGGCGATCCTCTTCTGCGTGACCGGCTCGCGGAGGAGAAGCGCGGCGAAGAGGAACGTCCAAAGCGTAGAGGTCTGGTTGAGCGCAGCGGCGATCGAGGCCTGAGTGTATTTCATCCCGGCGAGCCAGAAGAGAAGCGAGACGTACGTCCCCATCACGACCGCTGGGATCATCACCGGCCACACGCGTCGATCCCGCAGTGCGGCGAGAGCCTCTCTTCTCTTCGCGAGGAATGGAAAGACGAGAGCCGAGGCGGCGACGCCCCCGACAAGACGCCAGAGGCTCGCCCAGATCAGCGGGTACCCGCCGAGAACCGGCTTGATCATCACGATAGCGATCGCCTGCGTCGACGTCGCCAGAAGCCCGAACACGATCCCCGAGAGAAGCGTCCGGGGGTGAACGCCGTCTTTCGATCCTCTCATCCACCCGACCGAAAGAACCGCGCTTAGAATGAGAAGCACTCCGAGGATCTGCACGCCGCTCATCCGCTCGCCGAGGAACAGGAAAGAGAGAAAGATGATGAACGGGCTGTACGAGGTCGTGATGATCGCCTCGAGGCTCGCTCCCACGCGATTCAACGTCATGAAGAAGAACGTGTCCGAGATCCCGATGCCGATCACTCCGGAGAGGAGGAGCAAGAGATAGTCGCGTGCCGCGATCGAGGAGGGCGATGCCCCCCCGACGACGAGAATCGTGGCCGCGAAGAGAGCGAGAGCCACGATGTTCTTGAACAGGTTGAGGGCGAGCGCGCCGACGCTGAAACCGGTCATGCGGAAGAGAACAACCGCGATCGCCCAGCAGACCGGGGCGGCAAGGGCGAAGAACTCCCCGATGAACGGAACCTCGCTCACGGCATCGTCCTTTCGAGATCGGCCCAGTGGCGCAGAGCGCCCGGGAAGACCGCGCGCGGTTTCCGAGCATTCTCATCCGACGGCGGATCTTTGTCGAGAGAGGATTGGGCGGGCCGGTCGGAGAGACGCGGGCCGAACGAGGCTATCGCGTGAGGCGGACCGAGATCTCGCGGGCGACCTGGTGAAACACGGTCTCCAGCACGGCCGCATCGGGAGCGAAGAAGAACGCCCCTTGAGGTTCGTTCGGATCGTAGGATGCGTTGACGATCGTTCCGCCCGGATGGAGCGGATCGTCGGCGAAGGGAAGGTTCGCGAGCTCGACGAGAAGAGGAAGATCCGGCTGGTACCACTCGCTCGCGCCCGGGCTTCCGAGCCCGATCGCGAAGATGGCGATCCCGTCCTGGCGCGCGCTCTTCGCCGCGGCGCGGGTCTGTTCGCGCGCCGCGTCGAGGATGTTCCAGTTGTTGGCCTCCTGCCCGTCCGGCAGCGTATCCGGATTCGGAATCCCGATCCAGTGAAAGACCTGGTACGGATCCTGAAGCCCCTGTGGGGGAGGGGATCCGCCCCCCACGCTCGGGTTCGGGTATCCGCCGATCACGGCGTCGACCGAATTTCCTTGAATCATGAAAATGTCGCGAAAGGAGGTCGGCCGCCCGTCCGTGAAGAAGACGATCACGCGGAACGCAGTTGTGGTCCCCTCGCTCGCGAGCTCGTCTTTCGCCGCGTTGAGCGCGTGCCCCGCGCTGGTGCTCCCGCTCGGCGTGAAGCCCGAGATCGCCGTGGTCATCGGCGCCTTGAAATGGTAGCCGAGAGGGAAGAGCGTGACTCGTCCCGACGCGAACCGGACGAGAGCCATCATGTCCATCGAGTCGTCGAAGAAGTCGATGAACTGCGTCGCACCGGCCCGTAGGGCGGCGATCGCGTTCCCGTGCGCCATCGAGGCCGACGTGTCGAGAACGAGCGGGATGCGGAGCGGACGCCGCGTCGCCTCCGCCTCCACGGAGACGCTCACCTGGGAGATCCCGACGAGCCGCATCAGCGTGGTCGGCATCACCGCCCTTCCCCGCACCTCGATGCGCGACTCGATCGAGTTCGGGATGAACGCCACGGAGAACGAGTGCCCCGAGGTGCCCATGTATCCCGAGACGAAGTTCATCCCTGCGAAGTTCAGCGCGGTGTTCTCGGCGAAGTCTTCGCCGCGCGGGAGAACGCGAGCTCCCGCGAGCGCCCCGCCGTCGACCGCGTTGGCGAGGCGGGCCCGCACCGCGTACATCCTCCCGAGATCGAGAGCGAGGCCCGCGACCGCGAGCGCGCCCGCGAGGGCGAACGCGGAGAAGACAAGAGCTTGGCCGGACCATTTCCTTTCCGGCGCTCGTCGGTTCGATCGAATAGCTCGATACGTCATTGTTTGAGGCAGCCTCCTCCGGACCCGATCGTCAGAACGCCGCCATCCCCCCGAGCACGATCGAGCTCCCCCCGCCGATCGAAAGCCCGCCTGCGAGCGGTTCCTGCTTGGAGAAGACCTCGACCCCCCAGAGGCTCATGCCGGGGGGGAGGGTCATCCCGTTCGGCACCGTCGCGGGCGATTCCGGATGGTTCGGCTGCAACGATCCGAACACGCTCGAACGGCCGAGACCGCCCCGGGCCTCCTGGTGAACGATGATGGGCGTGCCCTCGCCGACGCGCCGGATCTCGGTGAGGATGATCCTCCCCTTCGGGCCGTCCAGATCGAGAGATCCGTCGGCAGCGGCGAGCGCCTCGAAGGTCGCATCGAACGTCGCCCCGCGCGAGAGGACCGCCGCCGCTTCTCGCGAAAGGTGCGTGAGGGATACCTGCCGGTAGAGGAAGAGACCGAGCTCCGCCATCCCCACGAAAAGGCCGAGCACGATCGGAAGGATGAGCGCGAACTCGACCACCGATTGCCCGCCCCTGGGAGATCCGGTCCTTGCGTGCTCGACGCGCGGTGTCCGATCCGATTCGACGCGGCTCATGCGGGACATCCGTTCTCCTCCGCCCAGGCTACGTTCCCGGGAAAGGCTCGTTTCTCGAGATCATGGTGACCGCGCAAGGGTACACGCCCTCCGGAAACACGGGCCGGACGAGAGGCGTGAGGATCTCGATCTCGTAGTCGACGCGGATCGTCACGAGATCCCCGGGCCCTCCGGGGTCGCCTGCACCTCCCGGGCCGGTGATCGAGATCTGATCGGGCGTGACGTGAAGGCCCGGCGCGACGGTCTGAATCCGATGGATGATCGACTCGACTCGGCCGAGGTACGTTTCCGGATGCTCCGGGTCCGGCAGAACGTTGCCGGTCACCGTGAGGCGTGACGCCTCGCGCACGGCGCTCTGCAGGGTGAGCTGAATGTAGAGGATCCTGCCGAAATCGAACGCGCCGAAGAAGAGGAGGAGAAGAAGCGGGAGGATCAGGCTGAACTCGATGAGGGAGCTCCCCCGCGCGCCGGTCGTTCGCATTCGGAGCGGTCTTCGCCTCATGACGCTTTCCCCCTCGGGGGGCCGGTCCAACCGGCTGCGGTCGCTTCCGGAAACGCACGGTCGGGGGTCGCAAGCGATTCGAGGCATCCCGGCCATGCGACCGAATGCCGCGCCGCGCCTCCTCGGCGGGTCAAGGTTCTCCGTTTCCCGGAAGCTCCCGGCCGGCTTCACCCCTACCGGCCGGGTGTGCGACAAGGTAGCAGGATCGAGGGGAGCGTGTCCACTAAGAATTGTAAAATCAACATATTGGGCCGTTCCTTCCGCGCCGGCTCAACATCTAGGAGAGAGGGTCGGCGGTTCGGCTCGGATTCGGCCAGGAGACGGTCGGTCCGAAGCCGCGAGGCCCGAGGGGCCCGGATAGGGTCGGAAGGCCGCGCAAGCGGTTGTCACGGCTCGCGGATCACGAGCATGCGGATCTCGGTCATCTCCTCCATCGCGAAGCGAACTCCCTCGCGCCCGAGCCCGCTCTCCTTCACGCCGCCGTACGGCATGTGGTCGACGCGCCACGAGGGAACGTCCCCGATCACGACCCCGCCCACCTCGAGCTTCTCCCATGCGCGGAGCGCCTTGTAGAGATCGCGCGTGAAGATCCCCGCCTGAAGCCCGTAGGCGCTGTCGTTCGCCTCTCGGAGCGCTTCGTCGAACGAACGGAACCCGGAGAGGATCGCGACCGGTCCGAAGACCTCGCGCGCGGAGAGCTTCTCGTCTTTCGGGACGTTCTCGAGAAGCGTCGCCTCGACCATCGCCCCGCGACGCTCGCCGCCGCAGAGGATCCTCGCCCCGCGCGCGACCGCCGAGCGGATCCACTCCTCGATCCGCTCGGCTTCTTTCTCCGAAATGACCGGCCCGATGAAGGTGGTCTCTTCCTTCGGGTCGCCCATCACGAGCGCGCGCGCCTTGGCGACGAGCTTCTCCCGAAGCGCCTCGTAGACCGCGTCGTGCGCGAGGATCCTCTGCACGCTGATGCAGCTCTGCCCCGATTGATAGAACGCGCCGAAAACGATCCGCGCGACCGCGTCGTCGAGATCGACGTCCTCATCGACGATGCAAGCCGCGTTTCCGCCGAGCTCGAGAACGACCTTCTTCCGTCCCGCCCGCGCCTTGAGGTCCCAGCCGACCTCCGGGGAGCCGGTGAAGCTGAGGAGCTTGAGGCGCGCGTCGGTCGTGAAGAGGTCCGCTCCTTCTCTCCGGCAGGGAAGGATGGAGAATGCTCCCTTCGGGAGATCGGTTTCGGCGAGCACTTCTCCGATCACGAGCGCTCCGATCGGCGTCAGGCTCGCCGGCTTCAGGACGAACGGACACCCGACGGCGAGAGCCGGGGCGACCTTGTGGGCGACGAGGTTGAGCGGGAAGTTGAAGGGTGAAATGAACGAGCAGGGTCCGATGGGGAAACGCTTCCACATCCCGCGGTAGCCGCGCGTGCGAGGCGAAATATCGAGGGACATCACGCGGCCGGTATCGCTCGTCGCCTCCTTCGCGGCGATCCGGAACGTGTCGATGAGGCGCGAAACCTCGCCCCGGCTGTCCCGGATCGGTTTTCCCGCCTCGATCGCGAGGATCCGCGCGAGCTCCTCCGCCCGTTCCTGGAAGCGGCGCACGCAGTGGTTCAAGACCGCCTCCCGCTGATCGCTCGAAAGAGCGGCCATCGCCTCGGCCGCTTCCGCCGCGCGCTCGATCGCGCGCCCGATCGAGCCGGCGTCCGCGAGAGCGACGCGCGAGACGACCTCTCCCGTGTACTTGTCGGCCACCTCGAGATCGCGGTTCGGAGCGAGCGGTTCGTTCGCGAGGTAGTACGGATACGACTCTTTGAGCATGACGGTCTTACCTCGATCCGGGACGGCGCGCCGCGCGCGTCGCCTCGAGAATCTGCTTCCGTTTCGTTTCGGGGAAGCGCTCGATCGCGTAGCGGAGCGTCGTGCGCGGAATCCGGGGTCCGTGCTTCCGGAGAAAGCGCTCGAGCCTGGCCGCGTCCGCCTTTCCCGCTTCCCGGAGAACCCATCCGACCGCTTTATGGATCAAGTCTTCCTCGTCTTCGAGGAGCCTCTCCGCGATCGTGTAGACCGCGTCCAGGTGTTTCCCCTTCCGCGCGTGGGGGACGAAGGCGACGATCGCCCCTCGCCTGAGCCAGAGGTTCTCCGACTTCGTCCATCGGATCACCTCGCGGATGCGGGCGGGATAGCGGTCGAGAAAAGGACCGAGCACGCGCGGCGCGAGCGTGTCGACGGCGGCCCAGTTCCCGCACGACTTCTCGAGCCAGCCGCGGATTCGCGGGAAGAGCGCGGGTTCCGCACGATCGACGAAGGAGGCGACGAGGGAATAGCCGACGGTGCGCGCCTCGAGATGAGGATCCTCGGCAAGCGAATCAGAGAAGAGCGCGGCGTCCTTCCAACTCCACTCGGCGCGAGTCCTCTTGATCAGTTCTTTCGCGAGACGATCGAGCGTCTGAGCGCCGATCCCGAGGAGCGCGACCGGTTCCTTGAAGAAGCGCTGGCCGGAGCGCGCGGCATCGGGGTTGCGAAGCGAGCGGAGGCGCCGAAGGGTCTCCCGCGCGAGCGCGCGCGGATCGAGACGCGCGGGCCCGTTCATGCTCCGCCGTTCTCCTGTTTCGGCGGACGATAGCTCGTGAGAAGCCCCTTCCTTTCCTCGTGCCGCTCGAAGGCGAGCTCGATCAATCGATCGACGAGCGCCCCATAGGAGAGCCCGGACGCTTCCCACAGCTTCGTGTACATGCTGATCGACGTGAAGCCCGGGATCGTGTTCACCTCGGAGAGTAAGAGCCTGTCGGTCGTTCGCTCGAGAAGAAAGTCGACGCGCGCCATCCCCGCGCAATCGAGCGCGCGGAAGGCGCGGATCGCCGAGTCGCGAACTTCCTTCGTCTTCTCGGGCGAGAGGAGGGCGGGGATGACGAGCTCGGACTCTCCGTCGATGTACTTCGCGTTGTAGTCATAGAACTCGTTGCAGGGAATGACCTCGCCGGGAAGGGATGCCTCCGGGTCGTTGTTGCCGAGGACGCTCACCTCGATCTCGCGCGCGACGATCGCCTCCTCGACGAGAATGCGGACGTCGTATCGGGCCGCCTCGTCGATCGCGCGCGCGAGCTCGTTCCGATTCTTCGCCTTGCTGATCCCGACGCTCGATCCCAGGTTCGCGGGCTTCACGAAGCAAGGGTATCCGATTCTCTCCGCCTCGTTCAGAACCCCTTCGCGCTCCCGCTCCCAGCGCGTGCGCCTCACGAGGATCCAGTCGGGAACGAGGAGCCCCGCCGAGCGAAAGAGCCTCTTCGCCAGATCCTTGTCCATGGCGACGGCGGACGAGGCGACGCCGCATCCAACGTATGGGATGCCGGCGAGATCGAGAAAACCCTGAACGGTTCCATCCTCGCCTTTTGTCCCGTGAAGGACCGGGAAGACGACGTCGAGACGCTCGGGCGCGCCGCCGGAGAGGGGGACGAGAGAGGAGCGCTCGCCGTCGGGCACGAGTGCCGTCGGCTCGTCGGGAACCGCGGCCGGGCCGATCTCCGCCCGCTGGGAATCGACTCCGAGGCGGATCTCCGCGCGCGAGGAGAGGATCGCGAGCGCCTTCGGATGGAGGATCCATCGGCCGGTGCGCGCGATGCCAATCGGAACGACCTCGTAGCGCCCCGAGGCTTCGAGCGCCTCGATCACCGAGCGCGCGGACGCGAGCGAGACCTCGTGCTCGCCCGACTGGCCTCCGAAGAGAACGCCCACGCGAATCTTCTTGCTCATGGTCAACCCCTCGCAACCCGGATCGCTCCGGCCGCCCCGATTGTAGAGGATCCGAGGGAGGAGGGCCAACGATGGTGTTCTCGGGTGATTCGCCGGCCGCGGAGGATCTCAAGGAGCACCGTTCTCAAGCTCCCGGCGCTCCTCGGGACATCGCGAACTCGATCTTGAGGCGAATCTCGTCCATGGTTTTCTTTCCACCGAATCCGCTATCCTTGAACAGAATGTTCCCGTCGCGATCCAGAATGAAAGTGGCTGGGATCCCCCGGACCTTGAACTGCGCGGCCGCGGATGGAGAGCTCTTCTCGTCGGTTTCGACATCGAGGTAAACCGGGAGCGAGAGGCCGAGCTCGTTCCACTTCCCTTGGATTCTCTGAAGCCGCTCCTCGGGAGAGCATCGTTCCCATGTGTTGACGGGGAGGATCGCGAAGTTCCCGCTGGGTTCCCATTCGCGGAAGAGAGTGTCGAGGTGGGGGAGAGCCTGCATGCACGGGCCGCACCAGGTCGCCCAGAAATCGACGAGAACAACCTTCCCGCGGAACTCGGCGAGCGAGTGGACGTTTCCTTCGAGATCTCGGATTGTGACATCGGGAGCCGGCCACCGGAGAGCGACACGATCCAAACGGGCGAGATCCTTGGACCGTCTCGCGGCGGCAAGGTCGGCGAGATGTTCTTCGAAGCGTTCCGTACTTCCGTGCACGTCTGAATAGACCGCTCGCCATTTGTCGAGTGTTTCTGGATCCGGGTCCTCCATCTCGGCGACGCGATCGTAGGTGCGGAGTGCCTCCTCGTCTCGACCCAGGTTTTCCTGACACTCCGCGAGCGCCGCGAGTAGACCGGGATCGACCGCATTCGGCACTGTCGATACCGCTCGATCCAGGAGCGCGAAGGCATCCTGGTAGTTCTCATTCTCCGAAAGGAACCAGGCGAGCGTCCAAAGATAGATTGCTCGATCGTGTTCGTGGATCTTGGTCCATTCGTCCACGGAATAAGGGCTTTCGTCGGGCCTTGTCTCTTTCTCCGCCTCCTCGATGCATCGCCGCATGACCCTCTCGGCATCGGCGGTTCTGCCCGAGTTGAAGAGAGCCCATGCGAGGTAGCGAAGCTCAGAAGGTTCGAGAGGAACACCGCTGTCCATCATCCCGATCAGCTTGTCCGGTTCTCTCAGGTAGACGAGCCACCTCACGAGGAGATCCCGGGCTTGCGTAACGAGTCGGTCTTCGGGATGAGCGCGGACGAATTCCTCCAAACGTCGAATGCGGATGCTGTCGTCGTCCTGGATCTTCGCCGCTTCGAGCTCGGCGAGGGTCACGAGACGACTGTCGGGGAATCGCTCGCGAAGGCGAGAGACGAGCGAATCCGCCCCTCCGTCCATGTCGATGAGATCGAAGAGCGGAATGAAAGAAGCCGCAAGGGAATCGGGATCTCCTCGCAAGATGAGCTCCGAGAAGAGCGAATCGAGGCGCGCTCGGATGGGTTGTCGAAGGGCGTTGTACTCCTCGGAGCCGTATCCGGCCTCGTGTAGGGGGGCCATCCAGGAAGCCGCGCGAGCGGGGAGGTGATCGGGATTCATCGCGAGATCGGCCTCGATGCTCTCTACGATCTTCGCGTGGTCTCCGGGTAGGCCGAGAATGTCTGGAAGGCGAGTCTCTCTGGCGCGAAGCCGGAATACCTGATAGTGAAAACCGGGAGCCGGATGGCCGCCTCGGTAGAAAGGAACGATCCACGGATCGTCTTGGTTGTTGTCGTAAAGATCGGGATCGTCAGAGTCGAGGAAGGCAGAGACGAGGAGAATCGGGTCGACGGGGAGAAGTTCCGTCGGGTGAAAGCTCACTCGCCACTCGTTCCCGCGCTTCTTCATCGGGAGGACATTCGAGCAGAGCTCTCCCCACTCTCCCACGAGAGCGAATCGGAGAAGCACAGAGTCGGCGCGAGCGAGCCGCGGATCCGAAAGGTCCGGGCGATAGCGGATCGTGATCGTGTCTCGGGCCTTCGGTTTGGGAGGGGAACAGGAGAACGGAAGAGGCTCCGGTCGAGAGCAAGCCGCGAAGAGGACTACGACCGCGAGAAAGACAAGAAGAAACCGCTGCTGCATGAATCACCTCCGCGTCTGTGTTCAGGACGATTCTACTCGGAAACCTCCCCCCCGTCATCGAGCGTGAAAGATGCCAGCCCCGGCTGGCGGGGCAGCCGGGGCATGGTCCTCGAGAAGTCTCTCCAGTAGTCAGCGGCAAGCTCATACGAGCCGTTCTTTCTCTCCTCCGATCAGGCGTCGGACAGCATCGGCTTTCGATCAAGGTCTACCAAGGCAGCACTTTACGCACCCCCACGTCGTGGGGGGGTCGCAATCGCAGCCATCACACGGATGAGGCTGCGCCGGCTCAGGGTTTGGCGGTTTGTGACGCGTTTGACGTTGCAAGATTTCTTCCTCGGAGACCCCTTCTTCCGACAGAATCCAGATGGACGAAACCTCGTCTTCCTCCTGGAGGAGCCCCTGTCTCTCGAGCAAGAGGAGCTCTTCGAATGTTCGAGGCTTCTGTTCTCCTTTCAACCAGAAGCGAACTTCGTAGACATCGTATCGGTCGCTTCCCGGTACCCGTTTGGCATACCACGCGGTCTCCAGCTGCACGGCGTCTTGGTCGTCTCCAGAGAGAGTGGGGGCGACCGCCAGGTCTTGTGTCTCCGGAACCTCCCGGCACGAGGAGGCCGCGAGCACGAGAGCGACGACGAGAAGCCCCGCGATCATTGCGATTCGTTTCGACATGATACGTCACACCTCCTTCTTTTGTGAGCGTTCTAGCGTAGAAGCGTGATCTTCCTGGCCGCCTCGCGATCCCCCGACCGGAGGTGGAGGAAGTAGATCCCGGAAGCGACCGGTCGACCCCGTTCGTTCGTTCCATCCCACTCGACGGAGTGTCGCCCCGCCTCGCTCCGTCCGGAGAGGATGGTTTTCACGACGCGCCCGGACAGGTCGTAGACCTTGAGATCGACATCGGCCGCGGCCGGGAGAGAGAACCGGATGGCGCCGCGCGCCGAGACCGGGTTCGGCGCCGGCATTTCCAGAGCGAACGCGAACTGCTCGGATCCCATGCTTCCCGCGACCGCGCTCACGTCGGGAGCGAGCGAGCGCATGGCGGGATCGCCGAAGAAGACATACTCCCAGACATGATCCTCGGCTCCCGGGAACACCTCGAGGAGGTCCTCCATGGCGTGGTAGGCCGCCGATCCGAGGGTCGGCTCTCCACGGAATACTCGATCGATGAAGTGTTTCGCGATCCGGACGGCGGTGTAGGGATGGAGCGAGCGCGTGGGGAGGAGTCCTCCGGAGGCGCCTCGATCGGGGAACGAGCAGAGGAGCTGTTCGAGGATCGGTCGATGGATTCCCCAGAGGTCGCGGCGGTCGATGCCCCCTTCTCCGCACGATCCCCCGAACACGAATGGGTACACGTGATTCGGCGAGAGCTTTCCGGAATCCCACCCCATCGCCGTGTTCCAGAAGTCGTTGAAGCTCCACCATCCGGAGCAGTTGCCGAAGAAGAAGACGAGACCCTGTCCCGCGCTCCACGCGGAGTCGGCGACCCGTTCCCAATCGTTGTACGTTCCTCCGATCGCGGACCGAGCGATGAGCGTTCGGCTCCAATCGGTCGGAAGACAGGCGTTCACGCTGTCGGCGAGCGCCCGAATCCACGCTGCGTCGTTCCCGCAGTCGCCGGAGTCTTCGACGAAGAGGAGCGAGCGCTTCCCGTACGTCGGGTCGGACGAGTTTTCCCGTTCGAGGATCTTCGCCACCGCATTCGACACGTCTGCCGCGCTCGTCGCCGGGATCCGACCGACGAAGATCTCCGCTACTCCGTCGCCGTCCGGATCCGCGTAGGGACGATCCGACCAGGTGCTGTCCTCGTCGAACCACGCAAGCTCCGGCTCGTAGCTCCCCCACATGGGGATGCGATCGGCATCGCCTCCCAGGTAGTACGCATCTCCGACGAGAAGAAGGTACTTGGGCTTCACGGTCCACTCCGCGAGGGCGTTCGCGAGGAGATCCCTCAGGGTGTTGCGATCGATGAACGGCGGGCCGATATCTCCCCAGCACGAGAACACTTCGCCGACGGTCCACACTCCCGCGGAGAGGTTCTGGGACTCTCGATACGCGACGAGAGGAGCGAGCGCGTCTTCCCACTCGTCCGCACAGACCGCGATCCACTCGAGGTTCTGGTTCTGCGGGTAGCTCGGGTTCGTGATGAGGCAGTTGCCGGCGCCTCTCGCCTCGGCGGATGGGGTTTCTCGAAGGGAGACGACCGGCGGCTGCCACGCCGGAGCCGAGGGGATCCCGTCCGCCGCCGAGGTCTTCCCGAGCCAGATCGTGTTCCCCGAGGTCTCGACTTCTTGGAGGCGGTAGATCGTTTGAGGTCCGGGGAAGCTCCCGTCGAGGAACGAGTACCGGTCCCCTCTCTCGACGGATCCCCTTGCGGGGAGAAGATCCGAGATCGGCTCCGCCGTGCCGTCGGGACGAAGTCGATGGACGACGAACCCTTCCGTCTCCTTCTCCCATCCGGTCTCCCATGCGATCGTCCCCGTCGAATCGGACCCGATCCAAAGGAGCGAAGCGAGAGGATCGTCCTTGATATCGTTGCTGCGGTACGGCTTGTAGCCCTCTTCCCTGAGGTACGTACGAACGTCGATTTCCACTTCACGAACGCGTCCATCAGAGATGTTGCTGTGAATGATCCAGGCCCGAGGGAAATTCGACCGGTTCCAGTAGTTGAGGAGCATGACATGAGCGGGAGACGTTGTTCGGTCGAGGACATCCCCCTTCCGGATATCCGTTGTGTCGAGGCTGGTTCCGGTGTCGATGGGGACCGAGTAGGAACTCGTCGAGAGATGCCAGGTGCCCGGTTTGCTCCCCGTGATTCCCCAGGCGCGTCCGACGAGCCCCGAACAATCGATCCCGGTCATGTGATTGTAATAGCAGGAATAGTTGTTCATACAGGGGTAGTTCCCGGCGCCCCGACCGGAAGTCAGGTTGCTCGTGAACTCATCCGGCGTGTGCCAGTTTCCATAGGAGTAGGCCATGCCGGTGCCCGATCCGACGGGAACGGTGTTTCGGCAAGACGAGGTGTAGCACCCGGACTGGTTCCCGGGGTAGACGTTGATCGAGTTCACGTTGTAGGTGAGATCTCTGTACTGCTTCGCGGTGGCGAGGATCTCGTCCCGAGTGAGGGCCGAGGCAGTGCTCGGGTGGAAGAGGGACGAGAAGAGAATGCACAATCCGAGAAGGAATCTTCTCCCTTTCATGTCACTCCTCCTTCCAGTGGAGATAGACCTCGAGACCTTCCTTGGTGACGTGGCAGGAGTAGAGCCGTCCAGCGGGAGATAGGAAAAACTCCACGAGCCGTCCTCCCCTCAACGCTCGTTCCGGCCTTCCTCGAGTGTTTGGATACTGAGTGATGGCGACGATCTCCCCCTGGGGATCGGTCACCTCGATTCTCCCGCCGTAGTAAGCAAGGTAGCTGTTCCCCGACACACCGAAAATCTGACCGTCCCGCCCTTCAAAGCTCCGGAGGAGGCGTCCGCCTCTGTCACGGACACGGACGAGGCAGTTCCCCAATCGTGCGAGCCCCCCTTGGTCTGGGATGCGGCAATTGATGGAATAGAAAAGGCCATCGGCGCCGACGACGGTGGGAGTCGTGCCATCCCAGATGTCCGAGAGGCGTTTTCCAGAAACACGAGCTGCGAGGCTGTCAAGTGGGATGCTTCGGTAGTTTCTGTAGAAGAAGACGTAAACGGAACCATCAGGCCCTACGTCCAGGTGATAAGCGTTGCCCGCCGGTTCCAGGCCTAGGGCGCGGACGCCGACGCGCACCACCTGGGTCCAGCGTGTGTCGCCCGGAGAGAGCCGGCGGAAGTCCAGACTTTCCTGCCCACCGCCCCCACTCTCCAACAACAGCGTGATCGTCCCGTCCGGCGCAACCGCCATATCCTGAGGCCAGGAATATTCTCTATCCCAAGGATAGATGTATCTTCGCCCGCCCCCCCAAGGCCCATCGATGAGGCGGAGGAGGGAGCCGTTGGTCGGGTCAATGACCTTGATGTTGTCGAAGTCGAGGTCGTAGAAGTAGATCTCCTCCGTCACGGGGATCGTGACAATCCCGCCGTAGAGTACTCTGTCGCTTTCCCCCACCGGCAGGTCCGAGATCAGCTCCGCCGTGGACCCCCGCGGATACGTGAAGAGATAAACCGGCTGAACCGGTTCCGGCTCTTGTTCGCCGAGCGCCGGACTCGGGAGAACGAAGAGCGCGACGAGAAGATTCGCGAGGAGAAAGAGGAGAACCGAAGCGAGGTGGATCGATCGAAGCGTCATGTGCCTCTACCCCCTGGTTTCGCTTCGGGAGCGGAGAGGTTCGCCGGGACCGTCCCCCGCTCCCGACCTCTGCCTAGACCACGCTGTTTGTTCTGTGCCCAACCTCCAAGAAGAGAATCTATTCGCCTCGAAGACCCGGCGGGA
>VGIW01000045.1 GCA_016867715.1 Candidatus Eisenbacteria bacterium
TCTCAAGCTCGCGAACGACCTGATCCGCGGTCTTTGTCCTCGGGACGCGTCCGTTCAAGAGGACCACGTCGCAGAACTCGCAGTCGAAGGGGCAGCCCCGGCAGAACTGAACCGACATGCACGCGTAGTCCTTGAAGTCGAGAAGATCGTACCGCGGCACCGGCACGTTCTTGAGATCCGGCTTCTTCCGCTCCTCGTAGACCGGGCGCACGCATCCCGCGATCATGTCCCGAATCAGGTCGCCCATCAGATCCTCGGCCTCGCCGAGCACCCGATGCGGGATTTCCGAAAACGTCTCGCACCCCGTCGTGAAAAGCGGCCCTCCCCCGATCAAGGGGCGGCCGAGGTCCCTACAGCGGCTCGCGACATCGAGCGCGGAATCGCGATGGACGAGCATCGCGCTCAGCATCACGTAGTCAGCCCAGAGAATGTCCGCGTCGGAGAGGTGCGAAACGTTGAGATCGACGAGCTTCAGCTTCCACTCGCGCGGAAGAAAGGCGGCAACGGTGAGAAGTCCGAGAGGAACGTGCCCGGCCTTCTTCTTGATGAACGGCAACGCGTGCCGGAAGCTCCAGAACGTGTCGGGGGTTCTCGGGGAAACGAGAAGGACTTTCATCGATTCGGCGCTCCCTCCGATGCAAGAATGCCGGGTCTTCGATCGGGGGGGTCGATAGACTCCCGACGACTCGGTTCCGCGGGACTTCCGCGGTTCCGAGATCGAGCGGTCCGCCGCGGGCGGTCGGGGGCTTCGTGAGCCCCCGACCCGGAACCCGCGTCCGTTTCCCATCCGGGATGCGGAGTGCTTACCAGCGCCCCCGCCGGCGGTCGCCGCCGCCGCCGCCGCCGCGGTCGTCCCGACGAGGCTGCGCCTCGCTCACCTTCAGGTTTCTCCCGCCGAGCTCCGCGCCGTCGGTGGCTCGGATCGCGGCGTTTCCTTCCGCGTCATCCATCTCGACGAACCCGAACCCGCGCGGACGGCCGGTGTCCCGATCCGTGATCAGGTTGACTCCGCGAACCGTTCCGTGCTTCTCGAAAAGAGCGCGAATGTCTTCCTCGGTCGCGTTGAAGGGCAGGTTGCCTACATACAGCTTCATGACAGTTCTCGATCTCCGTTTTCGCCCCTAATGAAACTTGTGTCGATCGACCCTCTCGGCCGATCCTTCGCAATCGCACTCGGGAACCTGACTCCAAGACCGACTTTCGATTCATCGGGGGCGTCAACGCTGAGTCGATTCGGTAGGAGGAACCCAAACGCCACGTCCGGAGTATTGTTCCGAAGCGCAGCCCTGTCAAGCGCAAAAGGAGACGCTTCGCGAGATCCGCCGAAACGGAGAGGAACGGTCCGGCGCGTCGAGCCGCCGGCATCGCGGATCGCTCGAACCGGAGATTCTCGATCAGCGGTACTGCTTCTTGATCCTGCCCCAGCTCGACTCTTCCGCCTTCGTCTCCCCGCAGCAGGTCGCGTCGGCCCAGAACCGGAGCTGTCCCGGGAATCCGTAGGTCGCGACCAGATCTTGCCAGCCGCTCCCGTAGTTGTTCCAGCTCGTGCAAACGGCGGGATAATCGTCGACGACCAGATCGGGCACATCGCCGGGAGTGACCGACCCGACCCGCTCGATCTTGAGGCCGAGAAGATAGAGATCGTCCACGGCCACGCACGGGCAGTTGATCGGAATCCCGATATCCCAAAGGCCGGCTCCCGGAATCCAGACCTCATAGACGGGGCTGCCGCAGAGCTGCGCGCCCGGCTCGGGGCAATCCGGATCAGTGGGATACGCGACCGTTTCCAGGTCGATACCCATGAAGAGCGTGCAGGCTTCGGCCATCTGGAGCATGACGTGGATCTTGTCGATCAGAATCCCGTCCGGGCACGCCGTGCAGGTTCCTTCCGGATCGAAAACGAGTTTGTACTCTTCCGGCGGCAAGAGGAACCCCGGGATCGCCCACGCCGGCAAGTTGAGGTTCCCGACCTGACATTCCCAAAGACGGATCGTGATTGCTCCCGAGGCGGACCGGACCACCGGGTCTTCGAGAAACGACGGGCGCGCCCGCTCTTTTGCCTCGATGATTGATGTGGAAACGATTAGAAGTGCGGCCGCCAAGAACGCGCGCTTCGGAATGCGACGCATGCTCGCTCCTCCGTTCGGGTGGCTCCCCTCGTGAGATGCTCGCGGCAGAGAACCGCCGCGTCCCGGGGTCACCCCAAGGATCGGCATCGCGGACACGCACTTGATGTCGCCCTTCCCGGCGGCTACTCGCCTTCTCCTTCCTCCTCGCTTTCAGCGCCGAGGCCGTCCAGAACGGCGATCCCCTCCATGAACGAGAGGAGCTCGTCGGCAGAGGAGAAGGTCGCCTCCTCGCCGGTCCCCACGTGCCGGACTCTGCCGCGGAGCGGTTCGTCCGCGGAGTGGACGAGTCGAATGATGAACGTCGACATGCGGATGCTCCCGCGATCGGCCGTCCGGGGACCTGGGTCCGGCGATCGAACCCGCGCCCTGCGGGCATCGGAAGGCGCCCGCCTCTCGACCGGTCGGCCCGATCGGACGCGAACATCGTACGGAACGCGCGTTACGCGGGAGTTACGCGCTCTTGGCGCCTTGTCCCGGCGAAACGATCTGGTCCAGGAGGGCTTTCATGCTGCGGGAAGGGAGGAGATCGAGCTCGCGGATCATCATCTCCTCGTAGCGATGGTAGTCGGCCAGCGCCTCACGCCGATTGCCGAGCCGGCCGTGCGCCTGCACGAGATGAAAGTAGAACTCCTCGCGATACGGCTCCTGCGAGATTCCCGATCTACAAAGAGGAATGATCTCTTCCCAGCGCTTCGCTTCCGCGTAGAGCGAGAGAAGACGTCCGACCACGCGGACGAACCGGTCGCGAAGCCGCTCCCGCTCTTCCGCCGCGCAATCCTCGAAGGGCGACTCGGCCAGGAACTCGCCTCGGTAGATCTCCAGCGCCTTCTGATAGGACGGCTCGGTCTTCCGCCGCTCTCCGGCGTTCCACTTGTCGTCGGCGTTCCGGAGCGTCTCTTCGAACTCCTCCACGTCGTAGAAGTAGTCTTTCCCCGCGTCGAGCCGCACGGCTTCGTTGCGGAACTGAACGTAGCCCGTTTCGCGCGAAGCCCGCATGTCCGGCTCCAACGTCTTGCGAAGCAGATAGACGGTCTGCCTTAGGTTGTTCGACCCTTTCGCGGGTTCCGCGTCGGGCCAGAGCGCCTCGACGGCGACGTCGCGCGGGACCCACCGGAATCGGTGCACGAGAAGGAGATGGAAGAGCCGGAGCGCGCGGACCGACTTCCACTCCTCGACGCGGCGATCCCCGACCGCCACATGAAGCGGACCGAGCGCGCGAATCGCGAGAGGAATCTCGGGGGGCGGTTCTATCTCCACCGCCGCCTCGCCCGCCGCCTTGCCGGCGGGCGTGTCCTCTCGGCCTCGTCGAGCGAGCGCCGCCTTCGCTTCCTCCCCGCCGATCCGCGCGAGGAGATCGACGGCGCGCACGGACACCGTCTCGTCGCGATCCTCGAGCAGCGGCACGATACGCGGGACGGCGCTCTCCCCGATCTCGACGAGCATCCGCGCGGCGTAGTCGGTCTCCACGCCCTTTCGGATCGCGTCGCAGAGAGCGGGAAACGCCCGCTCGCGCTCGAGCACGAGATAAAGGAACGAGTGGTCCAGCGAGGCCGTTCCCCGAAGAAGCTCGCGAAGAGCTTTCGTTCTTCCTTTCGGGGAGATATCGCCGGCGGCGAGGCGGATCAAGAGAAGACGATGGAGATGGTAGCGCATGCCGACGCGGCGGATGATCCTCTCCGAGCGCCTCCACCATCTCGACGCGGACCCGCGGCCCTTCTTCGCGTCGAGAACTCCGAGGAGAACGCAGTTCTCCGATTCTTGGTAGATGTCCCTGAGCCGGACGGAGACGTCGAGCGCGGCTTTCGCGATCCGCGCGGCCTCGTCTCGGTCTCCGGACGCGAGCGCGGTCTCCGCGAGCCGCGTCATCGAGATCGTGCGGAGGCCGACCTCTCCGAGAAGATCTCCCGCTCGAAGAGCCGCCCGAGCGTGCGCTCGCGCCTCCGCCGGATCGCCGTCGATCAGCGCGCATTTCGCGAGAGCGAGGCGGCAGTACCCGTCCATAACCGGGTAGTCGATGCTCTGGGCCATGCGAAGCCCTTCGCGGGCCAGCTCGCTCGCCGCTCGAGTATCCGCGGTCTCCGCCGTGATGTGCGCAAGAACGCCGAGACTGTGGCAGACGCTCCGGGAGTCCCGCTCCTTCTTGAAGACGACGAGCGCGCTCCGCACCGCTTCCTTCGCGCTTCGGAACTCCCCGCGCCGGTAATGGATGTTTCCCGGAAGAAGATAGAACGTTCGGTTCCTCTCTTCGCGTCTTCCATCCCCCTTGGAAACGGCGTTTGCCTTCTTGAGGTAGTCCTCTCCCCGGTCGAGACGCCCAAGCTCGCACGCGGAGATGCCGAGCATGCCGAGGATGCTCATGCGCAGCGCCGCTGGCTTCGGACCGCGTTCCTTGAGCGCTTTCTCGCAAAGCGCCGTGCACCCCTTGTAGTCTCCGCGCCGAAGCCGAATCTGCGCAGTGAGGCTCATCAACTCGACGCGGCGCGTCCCGGGCGGGCACACGCGCAACGCTCTTCGATAGACCGCTTCCGCCTCCTCCCAGTGCCCCGGAATCTCCATGGCGCGCCCAAGAACGAGGAGCACCGCCGGCCGTTCGTCCACCAGGTTCTTCGGGAGATTCGCGAGAGCGCGGCGGATGAGATCGTGCTGTCCCGACCGGAGGAGATCGTCCCCCGCTTTCTCGACCAGATGCAGAGTGGCCGCCGCATCCCCTTCCTCGGCCCTCACGACGAGCGCTTCCGCCCACGCGCCGGCTCTCGAAAGGACCGCCGTCGCGCGCTTGCGCAGTTTCCGCGCGGCCGCGCCCTCTTCGTGCTCCAACTGCTCGACGAGGAAATCGCGGAAGATGTGATGGTAACGGAACGCGGTCCGATCCTCGTCCACGGGATACGTGAAGAGATTGCGGCGGGCGAGGTCTTCCAAGAACCGGCGGCTGTTCTTCGCGCCGAGGATACGGTCGCACAGTTCCGCGTCCAAGCGCGGGAGGATCGAGGTTCGCGTCAAGAAACGCCGGAGCTCCGGCTCCAGATTGCGCAGGACCTCCTCGGCGAAGAACGCGAACCACCCGAGACCCGCATCGGACAGACGGTCGAGAGCCTTCTCGATGCGGCGCCCGGAGGAGCGGCCCACCGCTTGGAAGAGGATCTCCACACCCGCGGGCCACCCCTCCGTCCTCTCGATGATCCTCCTGGCGAGCGCGGGATCGAGACGAGCGCCCGGGAAGTGAAGACGATAGAGCCGCGCGGCCTCTTCGGCGTCGAACTTGAGATCCTCGGAGACGAGGCGGGCGACCGCCCCCTGCGATTGGAGCTTCATCGTCGCGACGGAAAGCGGCTCGCGGGAGGCGAGGATCAGCGTGGATCCATGAGGAAGAAAACAGACCGCCTTCTCGAGGAGCTGCATGACCTCCAGTGAACGCCCGACGAGATGAACGTCGTCCAGAACGATCGCCTTTCCATCCTTCTCCTTTCCGAGAGCGCGAACCATCCGCGAGAGCGCGCGGTGGGCGTACTCGGCTTCCCTACCGTCGGGAATCTCGATCGCTTCCACCCTTCTTCGCGAGAACGCCGTGTCGAGATGCGCGGAGAACCGGGCGAGCCCCGCGTCCGTCTCGTCGACGGAATACCAAACGACCGGCCGCGACGACGAGCGGGCGGAGGCGGAAAGGAACGACGTCTTGCCGAAGCCCGCCCCCGCAGTCACGAGAACGAGCTTCTTGTCCGCCCAATCGAGCCAAAGCCGGTCGAGCCGCTTGCGGGCCAGATAGGAACCGGGCGCCGTCGGGATCGCCAGCTTGGCGGGATTGATGGGGACGATCACGGGCGTCTCCGTGCGCGAGCCTTTCGCGATGTTTCTTGGCTTCGACTCGCCAAGACCGGTTTCGTTCGCATGTCAACGAAGCAACGTGATCTTCCGCGCCGCGGTCTCGCCCCCCGTCCGGAGCCTGGCGAAGTAGACGCCGGAAGGCACGGCCGCGCCCGAATCGTGCCGCCCGTTCCAGAAGACGGCGTGCGCGCCGGAACCCAATCGGCCGTCGACGAGAGTCGCCACATGCCTTCCGGCGGCATCATGGATTTCGAGCCGGACACGCGTCTCTTCGCGCGAGATGAAACGGAGCTCCGTCGACGGATTGAACGGGTTCGGGCGGTTCGGAAGGAAGACGAACCGCGAAGGCGGACGGTTCGATGCCACCCCGGTGAGAGGCCGGATCTCGTTCAAGAACCACTCGGCGCTCTCCGGCGTGATCTCCACGTGCTCCTCGTTCTCCACAGGGAAGTAGATCGCGTCGAAGGGAGTGCGCGTGAGGACCTCCGGATCGTTCGCCACGAGGTAGAAGAGATCCTCCGTGTCGATCGCCAGGGCGCTCACCGTGGGAATGAAGCAGTGATTCGGATGGAGCGCCACGATGTCTCCGTAGGGAGCTTCCGTCGAGTCCATCTCGGCCATCGAGGAGCGGTAGCCGCCGGGCGCGTTGTCGTAGGGGGCGGTCCCGGCGACCGTGACCATCCTCGTCGTAGCGGGAAACGGCCAGATGCGCCGGAGGCCGTCGAAGATCGTCGCCGAGCCGCCGTCCGGAACCGCCCACACGTTCCCGCGGATGTCGACGAGAAGACCGTCGTACTCGTAATCGATGATCTGATCGGCGGGAGCGAAGCCCTGATCGGCGCCGTACCCGCTCCCGTTGGCGATCGCGACCTTGCGGGGGACCGAGGGCCACCCGCCGGCGGCGGCAAGATCGCTTTCGAACGCGGCGCGGAGAGGGTCGCTCTCTCCGGTCGTGCCCGGCGGCTCGGTGTGGTGATAGACGAGGAGCTGCCGCGCGGCGGGCGTATCGAGTCGGCTCAGGAGGTACGCCGCGTCCGCCGAGAGATCCGCGAAGAAAGCGAGCCAGTATTGGACCCCGAGCGGGATGTTCGCGCCGCTCTGCGGCGCGTCAAAGGAAAGGAAGCTCCGCACACGATGGTCGATGGAATGCGTTTCCATCCAAGAGAGAGCGAAGCGGGAAACGACGCCTCCCATGCTCGCGCCGACGAGCGCGAGATCCCGCTCCGGGGGAATCGCGCCCGCCACCTCCTCGAGAAGCGCCTCGACGACGAAGGAATTCCTTTGCATGTAATCGGTCGCCGAGGCGAAGTTCAGGACGACCGCGTCGAACCCCTCGGCGCGCAAGGTCTCCACGAGGTTCTGCTGGTTGAGGAGCGCATACAGCTCGTCCCAGTCCATCGTGTCGTCGAGATCGAAACCCTCGATGACCACGACCGGGTTCGTGAGCTCCGTGTGAAGATCGCTGAGGTAGACGTACGCCTCCCCGGTCCCGAACTCGCCGAGATACGGCTCGGTCGCGGTGATCGCAAGCGTATCGTCGGGATTCGGCGTCTCTAGCGCGCGCACATCGAAGCGGAAGGCCGCGTGACGGTCGGCCTCGTCCGCATCGACGGCGCGGAGGCGGATCGTCTTCATTCCCGGGACGCCGTATCGGACGAGCACCGGCTCGCCGATGCGGACGCTCCGAAACCCTCGGCCGTCCTCGAAGTCGATCTCGATCCGTTCGGGCGCGCCGCTCGGGGCAAGATAGCGTTCCTCGTCGAGAACGAAGCGGACTTCGCCGCCGCGGGTTGTGTGCTCCTTCATCGCCGCCGCGGCGAAGACGACCGTCTCGTCTTTCACCCCGCCGGCCGGGATCCGCGCGTCGAGAACGGCGATCGGGACGAGGCCGCTCCTCGCCCTCGCGTTCGCCGAGAGGCGAATCGCTTTCGCGTCGGGAAGAGCCGCCCTCTCTCCGAGCGACCGTCTCGCCTCATGAACCGCCTGCCGCCAGCGCGCCGCCCCGACGGCCGGCGCTTGAGGGGTTCCGTCCAGCTCCTCGATTCGGGCCGGAGAGAGCCCTTCCTGTAGGAGCTTTGAGTCGTCGGCGACCGAAGGAGCGTGGACAAGCAAGAAAACGAGAAAGCAAGGGATCGGCCGAAGGAGTTTCATGACGACACCTCGCGCGCGGAGAGCGGCGCGGCAACACAGGCGAAACTACCTGTTTGAGTCTATTGTATCATGCAGGGGCGACCGAGGGGAGACCGAATTGGCGCGCGGCTCTGCGGAGGGCGACCGCGCGGCATCGACGCTCGCCGACGCGCGCGGCGCTCATTCTCTCTCGAGAAGAACGGAGTACTCCTTCACGACCGCCTCGCCCCTTCCCCACCACATTTCCGTTCCAAGCTCGACGATCGACAGATAAACGTCCGGGGAAACGTATCCGTTCGTCTCGAGGTAGCGCAAGAACTCGAGAAGATTCGTCCGGCCGCTCGGCCGAGGCTCGTGCGCGGCGAAGAGGAGAAGCGGCACGCCGTTCTCGAACTGCTGCACGTGGAAATCATAATCGGCTCCGTCGATCGAAACCGATCCGACCTTTCCGCTTACGACCGGGATGCTCCCGTCCAGCCAAATCATGATTTCGTTCGTGCGCTCGTTCTGATGCGGCGTGTCGTCTTCCGTGAGCCAGAGATCGAAGGCGAGGTTGTAGAGGCCGTCGGCCGCGACAGCGACTTGGTGCTCGACGAGGAGCGTCGAGAGGTCCCCGACCCGCACGGGGAGCTGCTTCGAGGTCGCAACCCGCGTCCAAGGATTCGTTCCGAAGGCGATCTGCGGAAATCCCTTCACGTAGGGACGCCGCGTGCGAACCTCCCAACGCCACGAGGCAGGAAAGCCCGCGCTGCCGATCGCGACGCACTGCGCGTAGACGTCCCCTTCCTCGAGTCGGGATTCACCGTGCTTGTTGTTCGTCACCGCGTACGCGCCGATCCGAAGATAGGCGTTCTTCTCGCAGGTCGCCGTCCCCTGACCCGGAGGAGCGGGAACGTTCGTCGTGTTCCTGCCCGCATCCGGATCGAACTGCTCGGTGGGCCCCGGGGTTTCCGGTTCCGGCGGAAGATCCCCGAGAACCGGCAGCGTCTCCTCTCCGCCGCAACCGGCGCCTGCGGCGAGGAGACCTGCCAACGCCATCGAACCGATGATCGAAAGAAGCTTCACGTCCTACCCCCTTCTTCTTGTCGGGTCGGGGGGAATTCCCGTCCTCCGTCTCCTATGATATATCCCCTCGACTCGATTCGATGCCATACGGTTTCCGACGGCGGCTGCGAGAGGCCGAGGATCCCGCCGCGCTTCCGAGAAGGTTCCTCGGCAAAAGCCGTCAGCACTCCGCCTTCGGGGGGCGGGTCATCAGCCGATCGATCGCTCGGGAGGGGGTGATGCCTTCGAAGAGAATGCGGTTCACCGCTTCCGTGATCGGCATCTCGACGCCGGTGCGCGCGGCCAGCGCGATCACGCTCGCGGTCGTCGCGACGCCTTCGACGACGGAGCGCGTCGCGGCGAGCGCCTCTTCGACCGTCCGGCCTCGCCCGATCGCCTCGCCGAAAGAACGGTTCCGTCCGACCAGCGAGATGCACGTCGTGACCAAGTCGCCGACGCCGGCCAAACCGGCAAAGGTCGCGGGGAGCGCGCCGAGCGCGAGGCCGAGCCTCGTGATCTCCGCGAGCCCGCGCGTGAGGAGGGCAGCCTTCGCGTTGCAGCCGCTTCCCATTCCGTCGAGGATGCCGGCCGCGATGGCGATGACGTTCTTCGTCGCGCCAGCGAGCTCGACGCCGACGAGGTCCGGATTCGTGTACACGCGGAAATACGGGCGGGCGATAAGCGCTTGCACGCGCTCAGCCAGCGCGGTGTTCGCCGACGCGGCCGCCACCGTGGCCGGAAGGCGCGCCGCGATCTCGGGCGCGATCGACGGCCCGGAGAGGACCGCGACTCGATCGTCGGAACAATCGAGAACCTCGCGAAGAATCTGGCTCGGCCTCTGGAGAGTTCCATTCTCGATCCCCTTGGCGACCGAGAAGACAGGCATGTCTCGCGGAAAGCGATTCGCGAGCCGTGTCCAAACGGCACGAATGAACTGAGTGGGGACCGCCGACAAGGCGACGTCGGCTCCCGCGAACGCCCTCTCCTCCTCTCCCGTCACCTCGATCTTCTCGGGAAGCGGAACGCCCGGAAGGAAGCGGACGTTCTCCCGCTTGGCGGCCGTCTCCGCCGCCTGCTCCGGGAAGGCGGACCAGATTCGAACCTCATGACCGTTCTCGGCGAGCAAGAGGGCGCACACCGTCCCCATCGCCCCGTCGCCGATCACGGCGATCGACTGCTTCATGAGCGGGAGATTACCGGAAGACCGCGCCGGGGTCTATCGTTCGATCTTGCGAGAAGACCTGCTATACTCTCCCCGAAGAGACGCCGGGACCGCGAGGGGCTCCCGCGGACGGCGAGGGCGTGCCGGCCCCGCGACCCGCGGAGACGCCGGGAAGAAGAGGAATTCTCGACGAGATCGAGACCCCGAGGGACAACGAACATGCCGCCGACGAATGACGATCGGACGCCGCTCGGGCTTCCCCCGCAAGTCGACGTCCAGCCGGGATTCTTCATCCCCCGAATGATGTTCTTCACGAAGGGGGTGGGAAGGAGCAAGGAACGGCTCTCCGCGTTCGAGACGACCCTTCGCGACGCGGGAATCGAGCGGTTCAATCTTGTTCATGTCTCCAGCATCTTCCCGCCCGCGTGCAAGCGGATCTCCCGCGAGGAAGGACTCCGGCTCATCGCGCCGGGCCAGGTCGTGTTTTGCGTCATGGCGCGCAATGAAACGAACGAGCCGAACCGGCTTCTCGCGGCGTCGATCGGCCTCGCTCTTCCGGCCGAGCCGCAGAAGATGTACGGCTACCTCTCCGAACACCATTCCTTCGGCGAGACGGAGACGAAGGCGGGGGACTACGCGGAGGATCTCGCGGCAACGATGCTCGCCTCGACCCTCGGCGTCGACTTCAACCCCGACACCGCGTGGGACGAACGCGAGAAGATCTTCAAGATGTCGGGGAAGATCGTCCGAACGACGAACACCACCCAATCCGCGATCGGAGACAAGAACGGCCTCTGGACGTGCGTGCTCGCGGCCGCGGTCTTCATCCTCTGAATCGGAAACGGCGACAGGCACCTCGTGGCCTTGACCATGCGCGGGTTTCCTAACGCGGCCGCGATCCGCGGCTTCGCGACGAAACCACGTGCATCATCCAGGATTGGAAGATCGCGTCTGTCGCAGCTGCCTCAGAAATAGAAGATCTGGTACTGGAGCGCGACGGCCGTCCTCTTCGGCTTGGCAGTTTCTTCCTTGGGCGCATCGTAGCTTCGATGGTCCACAGCTAGCTTCAAGGCGGATCGATGCCCGTCCAGGTATCCGCCGACGCCGAACTGTAGGTTTGTTTCGTCGCTTCTCAACTCGCTGTCGTAGTCGCGCACGGCGGCTTGCGCCCACACGCTCAACCGGTTCTTCAGAAAGGTCAGTCCGGCTTCCGCCAGATACGTGGTCTGCTTCGGCAGATCCGGAAGAAGATCTCCTCCGTCGTACGAAGAGACATCCGTCTGGAGGGTCAGGCACGATCCCTCCGCGAGGGGCATCTCCGCGTAGATGTCGCCGTGGATGTTGCGGCAGTCCTTCTGCGCGTCGACCGCCGCGCCGAGACTGAGAACCTTGGTCTTACCGAACCTGTTGCCGGCGTAGAAGAAACTATGGCTCGCGGTCTTGAATGGGTGAAGCGATATGCGGCCCGTCGTGCGCAGAGGGTTGACGTTTCCTCGCCCCCGCACGCCCTGAAAGACCCCCAGACGGTATTCGACGAGCTTCCCCGCGATCACGCCCCGCGCCTGAAGCCCGGTGTCGCGGCCCACCTTCTCCTGCATGGGGCCGCTCTCGACGAACGTGTAGGGTCCGTAGTCCAGGACGAGATGGGTCGCGGCCGACTGAAGGTGATTGTAGCTCGTGGGCACGAGGATGAGTCCCCCGTCGAGACGGATTCCATTGTTCACCAGGGCGGTGACAACAAGATCCTGCAGATACTGCCCGCCGTAGCTCTTGACGGAGTCCTGCTCCGGGATTCCCCGAGACCCGGACTGTCCGTGTCGAGGAAGAAGCCCATGCGCGGGTGGACCTCTCCTCCGAGAAGGATGCGCGCCCGCCGGACGTGGCCCACATGCTCGCGGCATCGGGGGTGCGCTGCGCCGCGCTGACCGATCACGACACGAGCAAGGGATTGCTCCGTTTCCGCGAGGCGCTCTACCTGCACGACATCGAGGTCGTCTCCGGCATCGAGCTGACCGCCTCTCATCCCTTGGGAGAAGTTCATCTCCTCGCGCTCGGCTTCCCTTTCACCGGCTCCAACCCGTTCGAGGATTCGCTCCGCGCGGGGCCTCGATTCCGGTCCGGGTATTTCCCCTTCATGCGAGGCGGGAACTCGGCGCCGCCCGAGCGAGCGGAATCGCTCATCCAGCGCGCGCATCGGATGGGGGCTGTTGTCTTCCTGGCTCACCCGCTTCAGCCGAACGGGGACTACGCGCGCTTGGAGCACTTGCTGCATGACCTGCGGCTCGCCGGCCTGGACGGCATCGAGGCGTTCTACAAACCGTATCCACAAGAAGAGAGAGAGCGGCTCGCTGCGCTGGCCGATCGCTACGATCTCCTGGTCACCGCCGGCAGCGATTTCCACGGCGACGGCGTTCTCGGCTCGCCCGAGCCTGGGTGCGCGATGCCGTGGGGCCATTGGGAGCGTTTCCGCCGGGCTCTCTCCATCCCGCTTCAGGATCCGATCGGAACGGAGGACAACCCATGACGGCCGGAATGAGAAGACCGGGGCCCCATCTCCGATTCAGCCTTCGCGTCGTCCTCCCGACCGTGCTTGCCATCGGTCTCTTCGTGGTGACGATCTTCTTCGTGATCGTCCCGGCTTACGAAAGACAGATTCTCGATCGCAAGGAGGAGATGCTGAGGGAGCTGACGCAGTCGGCGGTCAGCATCCTCGCGGAATACGAGCGAGAGGAACGCGCCGGCGCTTTGGACCGGGCCGAGGCGCAGCGCGAGGCGATCACGCGTTTGCGTTATCTCCGTTAAGGGGAAGAAGGGAAGGACTATTTCTGGGTCACGGACATGCATCCGGTCATGGTCATGCACCCCTATCGCCCGGACCTCGAGGGACAAGACCCGAGCGAGTTCGCGGATCCCGGCGGGAAGCGGCTTTTCACAGAGATGGCGCTCCGAGCGAAGACGGACGGATCGGGATTCGTCGAGTATGTCTGGCAGTGGAAAGACGATCCGGAACGCGTCGTGCCGAAGCTCTCGCACATCCGGGCCTTCAATCCCTGGGGCTGGGTCGTGGGAACCGGGATCTACCTGGAAGACGTCGGCCGGGAGATTGACCGCCTCACCGGACATCTCGTTCGCCTTTCTCTCGGCATCACCGCCGCGATGACCCTGCTCCTCTTGCTCATCCTGCAGCAGAGCCTTTCGATCGAGCGCGAGCGGAACCGGGCGGAGACTTCCTTGCTCGAATCGCGCGAGCGCTACCGCGCGCTCGTGGAGGCATCGACCGAAGGGATCGCGCTTCTCCGCTACGGGCGGATCGCTTTCGCGAACCCGACACTGATCGAAATCCTTGGACGCCCCGAAGCGGAAGTCCTGGGTCGCGAACCGCAGGAGTTCTTTGAGGAGCGAAAGGTTGACCCACGATCCGCTCTCCCGTCCCCCGAGCCTTCCGAGAACGAAGCGTCCGCTCCATCGGCCAGGGAAGGATGGATTCGACGCCCCGACGGAGAGCGCCGCGAGGTCGTGCTGACGGCGTCCAAGGCGAGGATTGAAGGAAGGGGCGCGACCATCCTCGCGGTCCGAGAGGTGAGCCCCCAAGCACAGGCAGAGAGGGAGCGCGAAGACCTGGCCGTCGAGCTCCAGGTGTCGCTGCAGTTCATGCTGGAACCCGTGAAGAAGTTCCTGCGCGAACCGCTCGCTTGCGAGCTGGGCGATACGATCCGGCGCGCCGCGGAGCGCATGCGCCGCGCGGAAATGAGCGCCATTCTCGTCCGAGCCGGCTCGGACGATTTCGTGGGCATCATCACCGACCGGGACCTCCGCGATCGCGTCGTGGCCGGCGGACTCGATCCCTCCGAGCCGGCGCGATGCATCATGAGCGCTCCTCTGCTCTCCTTCCCCGAGAGCGGCTTGGCGGGCGAGGCGCTTCTCTTCATGCTCGAACACCGCGTGCGCCATCTGCCCGTGCGCGACGCCTCCGGACGCATCGTGGGGCTGCTCAGAGACCGCGAGCTCGCCGCCTCGCAGAGGTTTTCTCCGGCCTCGATCACGCGCGGGATCCGGGAGGCGCGGTCTCCGGAAGAGATTCTCGAGCGGACCGCCCGCGTTCCCCGCCTCGTGACGGCTCTGATCGACACCGGCAGTCCGCCCCGCAGCATCAATCGCATCCTGACCGCCGTCTCGGACACGACGTTGGAGACTCTCGTCGCGATGGCGCTCGAGGAACTGGGGCCGCCCCCCGTTCCGTTCGCTTTCATCACGCTCGGCAGCGAGGGACGAGAAGAGCAGACTCTCGCCACGGACCAGGACAACGCCCTCATCTTCGAGGACCCGCCGGAGACGGATCGCGAGGCCACGCGAGCGTACTTCCTCCGTCTCGCAGAGCGCGTATGCGCCGACTTGGACCGGGTCGGATACGCCTTCTGCGAAGGCGGCAACATGGCGCGGAATCCGCGATGGAACCGGCCTCTCTCCGAGTGGGAAGATCTCTACCGCGGCTGGATCGAGAAACCGGAACCGCAAGAGCTTCTCGCGTTCAGCATCTTCTTCGATTTTCGACTGGCGTTCGGGAAGGCTGCGCTCACGCGCCGTCTCCGGGATCTCGTCGACGAAATCCTGCGGCAGAACGCGCCCTTCCTGCTGCACATGGCGCATCACGCAATGGAGTTCCGTCTCCCCGTGGGCGCCTTCGGGAGGCTCGTCACCGAGACGTCGAGCGAGCACGAGCGAATCTTCAACCTCAAGGAGGCGATGGCGCCGGTTGTGCACGTGGCGCGTCTCTATGCGCTCCGGCACGGCATCGAATCGACCAACACGCTCGAGCGCCTGCACCGCCTCCACAAGCTCGGGATTCTGCCCGGCCCGGATCACGATGAGATCGTGCAAGTCTACGAGTACTTGATGCGCCTTCGCCTGCACCGTCAGGCGGAGCTGATGCGGGAAGGCCACGCCCCGGTGAACCGCATTCCGCTCGAATCCCTGACGGATCTCGACCGCACCCTACTCAAGCAAGCTTCCGCGCGAATCTCGCTCCTTCTCAAACGGGTCGGGTTTGATTTCCTCGGTTCCGCGTGAGAAGCGAGACCAAGACAAGCGTCAGAAAGCTGATCGGCACAGAGATGATGGCCGGATTCCCGAACGGGATCGGCGCGCTCGCCTTGTCCAGCCCGTAGCGCTCGTACATGTCGGGCGACAGAAGAATGATGAACAGGGCGCTGATCGTTCCCATCGCGATCGACGCCACGATTCCTTGAGATGTGGTCTTTTTCCAGAAGAGCAGCATGACCACCGCGGGAAGGTTGGCCGAGGCCGCCACGGAGAACGCCCAACCGACAAGGAATGAGACGTTCATTCCTTTGAAGAGAATCCCGAGCACGATGGCGACGATGCCCACGCTGAAGGCTGCGATTCTCCCCGCGGCCACTTTCTGGCGATCGGTGTAGCCGCGGCCGAGAAACCGGTCCAAGAAATCGTGCGCTACCGCTCCCGAGGCGGCGACGATCAGACCGCTGACCGTGCCGAGAACCGTGGCGAAGGCGATCGCCGAGATGATCGCGAAGAGCAGAGTTCCGAAGGACCGGGCCAGAAGCGGCGCCGACATGTTGTCGTCGAGCAGGTTGACGACCCCGCCGGTCATCGCCCCGAGCCCCATGTACAGCGTCAGGATGTAGAAGAAGCCGATGGCCGCGATGGCCACGATCGTCGACTTGCGCGCCGCCTCCGGGCTCGGAACCGTGTAGTAGCGAATGAGAATGTGCGGGAGCGACGCGGTGCCCAGAAAGAGGGCCAGCATGAGAGACGCGAAGTTGACCTTCTCGGTCGTGGATTGATCGACTTTGAACTTGAGCCCGGGGCGAAGCACCCGGTTTCCTTCCACCGGCGTCGGATAGAAGACCGTCACCTGATCGCGGCCGTCCTCGAACTTCTCCTTCTTCCAGAGGTTGATCCGCGTCTGGGGATCTCCGATCCGAGAGAGAAAGGAGAACGGTCCGACGGGTCCGGTGCGAACCTCTTTGTCCTGCCGGCCCTGCAGGGACTGGATGTTTCCGACGGGGCGGAGCGTGTTCTCGGACGAAGCCGGCGCTCCGTTCACGATCCTCTCCCCGCCCGCGGTGACGGCCGTGTACTGGGCCTCCACAAGCTCGGCTCGATCCGCGCCGGCGGTTCTTTGGAACCACCACGAGACCGTTCCGTCGCGGGTGAGCTTCACGAACGTGTTCCCGTGCGACTCCGCGCGGCCGGCGAAGGCGTAGGCGCTGTCGCTCAGGACCGCGCCGCCGGGTCCTTCGGACAGGGTGAGGACGGCGGGCGCTCGAAAGGGAACCTGTTCGCCGGGATCCGGATTCGTGGTGAGCCCGCGCGTGAGGACCGCCGCGACGAGGATGACGGAAAAGACAATGAGCATGCCGCCCTTGATGAACTGCACATAGGTGGTCGATGTCATGCCCGCGGTGGCCACGATGGTGATCACGATGGCGCCGACGAGAATCACGCCCACGTGGTGGGGAAGCCCGAGGAGAGGAGTGACCAACACCCCCGCTCCCACCATCTGCGGAATAAGGTAAAAGATGGAAACCACCAAAGTGCTGATGGCGGCGGCGAGCTGAATCCCCCGCGAGTTGAAGCGCGCATCGAGGGCGTCGGTGAAAGTGTACTTCCCGAGACGCTTCATCGGTTCGGCCACCACGAAGAGAGCGACGACCCAGCCGGCCAGATACCCGATGGAATAGAGAAACCCATCGTACCCCGCCGTGGCGATCATCCCGCAGATGCCGAGAAACGAAGCTGCAGAGAGATAGTCCCCGGCGAACGCCACGCCGTTCACCGACCAGTGAATTCGGCCGCCGGCGGCGTAGTATCCGGCGGACGAGCGGGCGCGGCGAGCGAAGTAGAAGGAGAGGCCCAGAACAAGAGCAACAAATACGATAAAGGTTACGACGGCGAGGGGCTCCATCTACTCCTTCTCCTTGCTCGGCCTCGAGCGGTACACGGCATGTTCCTGCCAAGCACAGAATTGGTTGTAGATCAGCGCCATGACAAGAGCCAGGATGATGAGCCCGAATCCGTACACCACCGCGAGGTTCAGGCCGAAGATCACGGTCGTTTCCATGACGACGGGCTTGACCAAGTTGATGAGGACGAACCCGGCGTAGACCACCGCGTAGGGAATGAACATCCAGACTCCCAGCCTCATCTTGTAGCCGGCCGCGGGATCCGAGCTCGACCGAGTGGAAGGCTCGTGAAGCATCGCAATCTCCTCCGGAGTTCTGCAGGACGAAGTCCGTAAACGGGTGAGTATCCGGCCTTCCGGCCCCCGGGTCAATTCGAGTTCGCCGGCGCCGGGCGTTCCTTCCGAGGGCCTTGCTCGCATCGTCCCGGCGGATGCCGCGGCGACGTTCCCGGCCGCCTCTCCCCCGAGAACGCGGGGAGCCGTCCTTGACGCCGATTCCATCCGAGACGGAAGCCGAAGGAGCATGCTTTCGCCGTCAAGTGCGTCGTCACCGCTTCGCTTTCAGAAACGTCCCGTTCCGGAGTTCCTCGAACGCGCGACGCAGCTCTTCATGCGTGTTCATCACGATCGGGCCGTACCACGCGACCGGCTCTCTGAGCGGCCGGCCCGAAACCAGAAGAAATCGGATCCCTTCGGCCGTTGGGATCGCCGTTCGGCATCTCCTGGTGGATGATCCCGCTTCCGGCCGTCATCCACTGGACGTCGCCGGCGGCGATGATCCCGCTGTTCCCGATGCTGTCGCCGTGCTCGACGGTCCCTGCGAGGACATACGTGATCGTCTCGATCCCCCGATGGGGATGCCACGGAAAACCCGCGAGATAATCCTCCGGTCGGTCGCCGCGGAAATCATCCAGGAGAAGGAATGGATCGAAATCGGTCGTGTCGCCGAACCCGAAGACACGCCGGAGACGCACGCCCGCGCCCTCGATGGTCGGCTTCGCCCTCACGAGCCTCTTGACGGGTCGAATGGACATCGCGCGTTCCTACTCTCACGTTCTTCCGGTTTCAGGGAGATTTCGGGGACGCCCTACCTATTTCGTCCAGCCCGCGATCGCGACATGTCGCGAATCGTCCCGACATAGGTATCGTGTCCCCGGAATACGGCGCACCTGGAATACGCAGATCTTGACGCTCGCCCCGCATTCCGAACAGGCTGGCATACGATCATCTTTCCCCATCGTCCTTCATCCTTGCCGCCGGGCTTCTCGCTCGATCTCGCGATGAAGCAGGTTATGAATTCGATTCTCCCCTAGCCGATGCTACGCCCACAAGCACAGGCACGACCTTCATGATACAACCGCATCACGAACAGCCGCGTCGATGTTTCGGTCGCTGCGAACGCCGGTTTCCAGCGCTTCTGCTCGATGGTTTCGGTGGCGCGGTGCCTGCTTTCCGGATTTCCTTGGAGCCGGCCGCTGAGGATTCCTCGGGTCGTACGGATCCGCCATGTCCGGATTCGGTCGAGCGTCCTAGGAATCCGGGAGGGAGGGCATCCCGTGCTAACTCGTCGCGAGTTTTCCACGCCTCTTCGCAAGCACGCCCCTCACAACTCCCGCGACGCTCGCGGCTTGCGATGCGGCCAGAAGGACGATGCCCGCGGCTCCGAGGCGAAGCCCCCCGTGGCGATAGAGCGTGCGATAGAACGAAGCCCCGAAACCCAAATAGACGCCGAGCACCCCGAGAACGCCCCATCGAAGAGGCGGGAGGAAAAGGGAAGCGGGAAGCGCGACGGCAAGCAGGACAAGGAGGGCCATCCCGACGATGTACTCTTCTCGAATGTTCGCGAAGCGCCGCTCCTGGAGAAGCCGTCTCCAACCGAGCTGCTCTCGTCCGATGACCAGGTACCCCGTGCTTCGGCCAAAGTCGTTGCGAAGAAGACCGAGGAACGTGTGCCGGCGGTAGTGCACAGCCTTCAGTCCCGGATCCAGAAGGATCCGGCATCCGCGAGCCCGCATGCGGAGCCCGAGCTCGATGTCCGTTCCCCAACGCCCCGCCCTCGGGCCGTCTACTTGTCCCTCGAGTTCTTCGTAGAGAGAGCGGCGAACGGCGAACACGCAGCCGAAGAGCCAGTCGATCTCGCGCGGACCCTTGAGGTACGAATAGCGAATCCATAAGTTTTTGAAACGGCTCACGAGGTCCCCGGCCCCGCTTTCGGCCGAATAGATGCCGACGAGAGCGGCGACGTCCGGCTCCTCCTCCAACCGCCGGCACGCCCGGTCCGCGGCTCCCGGCCTCAGGCAAGCATCCGCATCGGTGAAGAAGAGAACGCGCCCTCTCGAAGCCCGCGCGCCGGTCCTCCGCGCCGCCGCGACCCCGCGGTTCTTCTCGTGCCGGACCAAACGGACTGGAAATCGAGCGGCGATTTCGGCGGATCGGTCGGTGGACCCGTCATCCACGACGACGACCTCGTCATTCGGGCTCGCCTCGCGGATCGCGCCTTCGAGGGCTCGAGGGAGAGTCTCCTCCATGTTGAACACCGGGAGGATGATCGTGCATCGCTTTTCGCTGCTCATTTCGCCCGACTCATTGAAAGAACTCGGTTCGACGCCCCACCATTCCACCCGGTATCCCTCGTGGAGGCTCGTAGGAGAGGCGCTCGATTCTGTCGTTCCGCGCAAGACTACGAAATCGACAGGGCGTCGACCATCGGAATTGTTCCTCCAAGTGGTATGATGAGTCGCCGCCGTTCGCAGGAAGGCGGGCATGCCCGCGATTGAAGAGTCCTGCCGGTTCCACGCGACCGGATGTCGGATGCGACGCGGAGGGTCGTGCTCTCTTCGCCGCAGGAATCGCCTCGGGGGCTGAAGTCACGAGATGGCTTGGAGCGAATCCAAGGAAGGCGGGGCAGACACCCGATGGCTGTTGCTTCTCCTCTTCTCCGGTCTCCTCATTCGTCTTGTCGCTTTTGATCGCTCCCTCTGGGTCGACGAGGCAATCTCCCTCGAGATGACGACCTCGTGGGGGCAGGTCCTGGAGTCATCCCGGCCTCGCGTGAATCCCCCGCTCTACTACTTGCTCCTTCGCGGGGCGCGTCTCCTTCTCACGAGCCCGACAGCCCTTCGTTTGGTCTCTCTCCCCTTCGGTCTTCTTTCTCTCTTCTTCATTTGGAAAGCCGCCCGGCTCCGAGGAGGAACTGCGGTCGGTCTCATCGCCCTCATTCTCGCCATCTTCTCGCCGACCCACATTCGCTATTCGGTCGAGCTCAGACCCTATGCGATGCTCCTCGGTCTCTCGGCCGCTTCGATCTACTTCTTCTTCCGGGTCCTCTCCGGGGGCTCCGATCGCGACCGCATCGCGTTCGCGGCCGCCACGACTCTGAACATCTACACTCACTACTTTGCCTTCCTCCTCTACGTTCCGCAGGCGCTCTTCCTCCTGCTGGGCTGCGGAGGAGAACCCCGGGCGAGATGGAGGAATCTCCTCACAACCGTCCTCCCCGCCCTCCTCTTTCTCCCTTGGGCGGGTCCGGCCGCGGGCTTCGCGAAAGGCGTGGTGCCGGGAGCCGAACCTCCCCCCGGTCCCCCGCCGCATGTTCTTTTCGTGCTGACGTTGTCGAGGGTCTTCATTGGGTTCTCCGGCGGCAAGGCGCTCTCTTTTGTTCTTACCTCAATCGTTCTTCTTGTCGGAATCGTCCGGGTTCGGGCTCGGCCGCGCCTCGGAGGCTTTGTCGATGCCGTTCTTCTCCTCTTCCCGGTCGCGTTGATCGCCTTCCTCCAGCCCCGCAAGGCGATCGAACCTCGGCACTTTCTCGTCCTCTTCCCCCTCTGGATTGCCCTCGTGGCGGGAGGGTTGGAAGTGCTCGGCCGGACCGCGGGACAGCGGCTCGGAACGCGTGGAAGGAGAGCGGCTCTTGTGGCTGCTGCTCTCTTGCCGCTTGCACTCCTCCTCCACCCGCGGGAGAGACCGCCAATATGGGTCCGTTCCGACAAGTGGACCGATCTCTGTCGCGTGTTGAGCGAAAGGGTCCGGGCTGAAGACGGGTTGATCTCGGCTCCGGAAGACTACACCGTGCGCAAGCTCCTTCTCCCACGAGCAGAACCTCACATCGCGGAGAAGCTTCAAGAGAGCTTCCGCGCCGGCCTTGACCACGCTCGTCCTTTCGAGCGGATCCCCGAGAGGATCGAGCGTCTCTGGGTCATCGTGGTGGGCAAGGGCCCGCGATCGATGCAATTCTGGGACGCGCTCGAGCCGTTGGCTTCCGAGCAGGAAGACTTCCGCATGGTCGAGTGTGACGTCAGCCTCTTTCTGTTGGAGCGGCCACCGCTCTAGACGTCGCGGAGTAGTTCCGGAGTTCCGGTGGCAGGCTACTCAACTCCGGTGGGAACGCGGGTTCGGTAGCCTTGCGGGAGTTCCGGGGGAGTTCCGGTGAGTTCCGGTGCCAGGCTACTCAACTCCTGGGGAGTTCCGGTTGGGGAGTTCCGGTGCCAGGCTACTCAACTCCGGTGGGAACGCGGGTTCGGTAGCCTTGCGGGAGTTCTGAGTTCCGGTGCCAGGCTACTCAACTCCTGGGGAGTTCCGGTTGGGGAGTTCCGGTGCCAGGCTACTCAACTCCGGTGGGAACGCGGGTTCGGTAGCCTGGCGAGGGAGTTCCGGTGCCAGGCTACTCAACTCCGGTGGGAACGCGGGTTCGGTAGCCTGGCACCGAAACTTGGCACCGAAACTCCTGGCACCGAAACTCCGAAACTGTCCCGGGTTCGGTAGCCTGGCACCGAAACTGACCTGGTACAATGAACGGAGCTGTCGACGCGAAGATGACCTGAGAGGAGGGGGCATGCGCGTTCCCCGTTCGCTGGAGGAGATCGATTGGAACGAGATGTTCCGGCGCGGCATGACCGCTTCGGCTTTCCTCCGGAAGAGCGCCGAGGAGTGGAGTGATCGGGCGGCGTCCATGGCGGACCGGTGGTCCCCCGAGAGCGACTATGTCCGTCTGTTCATCGATCGAATGAGCCTGAACGGCTGCGCCTCCTTGTTGGATGTCGGGTGCGGCACCGGCGATCTCCTCCTGGCCCTCTCGCCGCGTCTCGAACATCTGTACGGCATCGACTTCTCTCCCGGCATGCTCGCGGCGGCCGAGAAGAAGATCGAGGAGCGCGGCGCGACGAACATTCGCCTGCAGCGTCTCTCTTGGACCGATGACTGGAGTCCGCTTCCGATCGTGGACATCGTCGTCGCCTCCCGCTCGTTCTCCGTGGACGACGCGCGGGACGCCCTCTCCCGGATGGATCGCCAGGCCCGGCGCCGGGTTTATCTGACCTGCCGCGCCGGAGGTTCCTATCTTGATGATTCGGTCCTCACCGCGCTCGGCCGGAAAGCGGCGCCTCGTCCCGACTACATCCTTCTCGTGAACATCCTTTATGCGTTGGGGATCCAAGCCTCGGTGGACTTCATCGAGGGAGCGACGGCGGCCGTGGTGTGCGCTTCCTTGGCGGATCTGGTCCGGCGCGTCGAGTGGGGGCTTGGACGTATCGACGAGCGCGAGAAGAACCTCCTCGCGCGCTTCTACGAGGGTCTCCCCCGCACGGAGAAGGGAGCTCTCCTCCCCGGGGGGTCCCAACGGTGGGCTCGGATCGGGTGGGAAAAGTGAAGAAGAACTCGACCCCCTTCGCTTTGAACCCGGACGTGACGGTGCAGAGGCTGACCGCGCTCTGGGCGCTCAACGAGTCCGGTCTCGGCGGCTTCATGCACGCGATGAAGATCCCCTTCACCGGAGTCTTCGTCGGCGGGACGGCGGTTCTGATCATCACGCTGATCGCCTCCTTCGCCGAGCGGAAGGGGCGCGCGATCCTGCGCGCGATGCTCTTCGTCGTCGTGATCAAGGCCGCGGCTTCCCCCCACACACCTCTCCCCGCGTACTTCGCGGTCGCCTTTCAAGGGCTCTTGGGCGCCCTCCTCTTCTCCCTCCTGCCGGGGACGAGGCTCCCCGCGATGCTGCTCGCCGTCACCGCGCTGGCGGAGGGCGCGGCCCAGAAGTTGATCGTCATGACCCTTATCTTTGGAGGCTCGCTTTGGCGGTCCGTGGATCTCGTCGGCCGTCGAATCGCCGACTCCCTCCATCTCCCCGTACCCGACGACTACCGTTTCAGCGTTCTCGTAGTGGGCGTCGTGATCGCCTTTCATGTCGCAGCCGGTGTTTTTGTCGGCGCGGTCGCGGGAGGTTTGCCGGGAAGGCTGCTCAGGGAGTTGGAGCGGCCCGCGAAGGAAGAGACGCCGGCGAAGGAAGAGCCCCGGCCGGAGCGAGGAACCGTATCGGGCAAGCGCTGGAGGAGACGGATCCTTCATTGGTCGCTCCTCTTCGTCTTCATCCTCCTCGTGCTCGCGCTGCTCGATTCGGAAGGAAGCGTCTTCCACCGTCTTCTCCGACCGATCCTCCGGACGGCCGTCGCCCTGGGGATCTGGTTCTTGGTCGTCGCACCCATCTTCCGTTTGGCTCTCTCCCGGCTCGGGCGCCGGCGCATGAGAGACCACGCGGGGGAGATCGATGATCTGCAGCGCCTTCTCCCGCGCCTCCGCGTTCACGCGGGAAACGCGTGGCGCGACACGCGAGGAAGCGGGCCCTTACGCCGGTGGCCAGATTTCTTGGTCCGTCTCACGGCCCGGGCGCTCCTGGAACCATGAAGATCCTCCTCACCGGCGAGATCGGATCCGGGAAGAGCACCGTTGCGCGCGAGGTCCTGCGGATCGCCGGCTTCAAGCGGGTCTCCGGCCTCCTCTCTCTGCCGATGGACGAGAGAGATCGGTCCCGCGGCTTTCGCCTCCTGTCTCTGCCCGGCCGACGAGAGAGGATCTTCGCCTTCCCTCGGGCCGAAGGCGGCGTCGGCCCCGAGAGGTTCCGCCTCGCGTCCGAAGCATTCGAACAGTTCGGCGTCGAGGTTCTCCATTCCGTTGAAGTATCGAATGATTCAATGTGGATCCTTGATGAGCTGGGCGTCTTCGAGAAGGAGATCGCCTCGTATGTGACGGCGGTGCGGAAGATCGCCGCGCGCGAGGGGAACGCTCTCGTTGTCGTGCAGAAGAGGGCGCTCGACTTCTGGGCTCCGATTCTTCGGGCGGGTGGCTTCGGCGTGCCCGTGGAGGTGACGCCGGGGAACCAGGCCGAGCTGCCCTCGGCGCTGGCGGCGCTCTTCACGCGAGGGTGAGATCGGGGAAGTTCCGAACTAGCGGAACTTCACGACGTGGTTCAGAGTTCAGGTGACAGGCTACAGAACTCCCACAAGTTCCCCCCGGAGTTGCGTAGCCTGGCACCGGAACTTGGCACCGGAACTTTCGGCACCGGAACTTTCCGGAACTTCTGTTGCATGGTAGAATGAAGCGAGGAGCCACGGATGAAGGCACGACGGCTTGTTCCCGCGATGAAGTCCCCATGGATTCTATGTCTCGCGGCTTACCTCACGGCCTACGCGCTTTTCAGTCTTCAAGGAGAGTACGTGCTGGCCAACTACGGCGGCCAGGACTGGCGTTCCGTCTGGGCCCCAAGAAGCCTCGTTCGGAGCTATGTGGGGCGGGTGGGCAGACAGAAGGCCGCATACACGACGCTCGGCGTCCTGTTCCTACCCTGCATCATTATCGATCGGACCGTGTGGCATCCTACGGACTGGACTGTCGAGGGGCTCTCGGACTAGATCCTATGTAGCAGAAGGGGTCACTCGGTTAACCTCCTG